>JBBTPF010000286.1:0-3464 GCA_038066295.1 Candidatus Methylomirabilota bacterium
CGCGAGGCGTTGCGCACCGAGTCCGAGACGTCGCAGATCGTGATGAGCTTGGGCTTCTCCCGGTGGCGGCGCTTGAGGAAGATCTCCATGGGGATGCCGCCGTACTGGAGGCTCTTCCGCGTCGTGCGCCGGGTGTCGATCCGGCCCTTGTGCTCCTGCCGCTGCCGCATCGCGAGCGCGTCCTTGATCTTGCGCGCCAGGCGCGCGACGACGCTCTTCATCTGGGCGATCTCGTCGGGCGTGAGCGCGAAGAGCGGCTTGTCGGCCAGGACCTCGCGCGTGAGCTTCTCCCCCTGGCGCCAGGCGCGCCGCTCGAGCTCGCGCTCGACGTGCTGGCGGATCATCCGCTTGAACGCCTCCAGGCGCAGCTCGAGGTAGTTCCGGATGCGCGCGAGCTGGCCGGGGTCGAGGCCGCGCGCCTCCAGCAGCTTCATGATGCGCTCCAGATCGGCCTCGATCGCCGACCAGTCGAAGCGGTCGGAGATCCGCCGGGAGAAGAAGCCGACCTGGAGGAAGTACATGAGCCGCTCGAGCCCGGCGTTCTGGCCCGAGGCGCGGATGGCCATCTCCAGCTCGCTGCCGCCGCCCCGCATGAGGAGCTCGGTGAGATCGTCGAGCTCCATGCCCTCCTCGGCCAGCAGCCGGTCGAGCATGTCCTGCACGCGCGGGTCGCCGGGGCCGAGCGCCTTCTTGAGGCCCGCGCCGAGCGCCTCGAGGTCGAGGAAGTAGAGGTCGAAGAGGCGGTCGAACGTCGGCTGGTCGCGGAACTCCTTGATCAGCGTCGCGGCGAGCGTGGACTTGAAGGTCTCCCGGTCCCCGAGCCCGACCTCGGCGCTCGCGGCGAGCGCGTCGAGCGCCTCAGACGGCGAGACGCGGATCTCCGCGCGGCGCAGGTCGCCGATGAACTCCAGGATCCGCTCGTCCATCTATCTGATTCGCCGTCGGGGCGCATTCGCGCCCGACGTTCGGCCCCTCATTGCGCGAGCACCTTATCTAATGCGCCCTTCACGCGCTCGAGGTCCTTCTCGTGCTTCACCAGCATCGTCAGCGTGGACTCGACGATCTCGGGGCTCAGCTCCTGCGCGTTCAGGATGACGAGCGAGCGCGCCCAGTCGAGCGACTCCGACACGGACGGGAGCTTCCGGAGGTCCATGGCGCGGATCTTCTGGACCGCGGCGACCACCGCGCGGGCGAGCTTCTCCGGGACCTCGGGCACCTTCAGGCGGATGATCGCCAGCTCGTCGCCGGGCGACGGGAAGTCGATGAACAGGTGCAGGCACCGGCGCTTGAGCCCGTCCGAGAGCTCGCGCGCGTTGTTCGACGTGAGCACGACCAGCGGGATGTGCCGGGCCTTCACGGTGCCGAGCTCCGGGACGGACACCTGGAAGTCCGAGAGGACCTCGAGCAGGAAGGCCTCGAACTCGGGCTCCGCCTTGTCGATCTCGTCGACGAGGAGGACCACCGGCCGGTCCGACAGGATCGCGGACAGGAGCGGGCGCGGCGACAGGAATCGGAAGGAGAAGAACGCGTCCTCCTGGCCGGCGATCTTCGCCACGGCGTCCGGCAGCGACGGCGCATCGGCGATCAGCTCGCCGATGCGGTCGCGCAGGAGCTGGGTGTAGAGGAGCTGCTTCGCGTACTTCCACTCGTAGAGCGCCTTGCCCTCGTCGAGCCCCTCGTAGCACTGGAGGCGAATCAGCGGGCGCTCCGTGACCTCCGACAGCGTCTTGGCCAGCTCGGTCTTCCCGACCCCGGCGGGCCCCTCGACGAGCACCGGACGGCCCATGCGCGCGGCCAGGAACACGACGGTGGCGATCCGGCGGCTCGCGATGTACCGCGCGTCGCGGAAACGCTGCTGGACCTCCTCGACGGACTCGAACATGGCGGCTCCTCTCGCGACTGAATTGAGGTTATTGTAGCTCAGCGCGCCCGGCCCCCTCCGCGCAGCATCCGGTCGCGGATCTCCTCCGCCTCGCGGTCCGGCGTCCTGTCGTCGGCGGGCTCCGGGCCCGGCTTCCCCCGGAAGAAATCGAGGAGCCGGTCCGTGAGGCTCGGGGGCTTCTTCTCCTCCGGCGCGGACCGGGACGCGGGCGCGCCGGCGGGACGCGCGGCACCGCCGGGCGCAGGAGCGGTCGCGGTCTCCGGCAGCGCCGCCGCCACGTCCTGGAGCAGGAGCGCCTCGTCCACCCGCGCCTCGTCGGCGATGACGGCCCACGAGGCGCCCGTCTTGCGCGCGGCGATGACCTTCTCGACCGGATGGCCGCCGCGGCTCGCGATCCGGTGCGCGACGAAGAAGTCGCCCCAGCCGAGACCCGACGGGGCCCGCTGCGCGCGCAGCGCCGGCGCGGGCGTCCCAAGGAAGCGCGCCAGCTTCTCGACGGTCGCGGCCTCGGACGTGGGCGAGGCGCCCGCCGCGTCGATCGACGCGGCGAGGCCGTCGAGCCGCTCGTCCGCCGTCGCGGCGAGCGCGCCCGCGAGGAGGCACGCGACGATCAGCGGCGTCCGCATCGTGTGTACAATGCCACATGCCCGAGTTCAACGAGCTGATCGGCGTGACCGCGCAGCGCGCGCTGGCGGAGCGCTACACGGACGACGGCCGCTCCGCCAGGTAGGCGGCGAGCGCCGCGTCCCACGGCCGGAGGTCGTCTTCGCCGAGGGCGCGGAGGTGGGCGTGGCCCAGGACCGAGTACGCCGGGCGCCGCGCCTTCGCCCCGTGCTCGGCCGCCGTCACCGGGGTGAGGTCGGGCGCGAGCCCGGCCAGCTCGAACGCGCGCCGGGCGAAGCCGTACCAGCTCGTCTCGCCCGCGTTCGTCAGGTGATAGATCGGATGCGCCGCCTTCGGAAGGACCGTCCAGACTTTCCGGGCGAGGTCGAGCGTGTAGCTCGGGCCCAGCACCTGGTCGGCGACGACGCGGATCTTCCGGCCCTCGCGCGCGAGGCGCAGCATGGTCTCGACGAAGTTGGTCCCGCCCTTCCCCGAGCTCCGCGCGACGCCGAAGAGGCCCGACACGCGGAAGACGACCGCCCGCTCGCAGCGCTCGAGCGCGAGCCGCTCGCCCGCGAGCTTCGATTCGCCGTAGACGTTGAGGGGGTTCGGCGCGTCGGACTCGAGGTACGGCGTGGCCCGGCGGCCGTCGAAGACGTAGTCGGTGGAGAAGTGCACGAGCGCGGCGCCGAGGGACTCGCAGACGGCCGCGAGGTCGCCGACGGCGCGCGCGTTGAGGGCGAAGGCGGCCGCGCGGTCATCCTCCGCCTGGTCCACCCGGTTGTAGGCCGCGGTGTTGACGACGTGCGTGGGCGAGAGCTGGCGCAGGCGCGTCTCCGTCCCCGCGGCGTCGAGGAGGTCGAGGTCGGCGTGCGTGAGCGGGATCAGCTCGCCGGGGAGGTCGAACGCCCGCACGAGGTCGACCCCGAGCTGGCCGGTCGCCCCGACGAGGACGTAGCGGGGCCGGCTCACCGCGGCT
>JBBTPF010000287.1:0-1792 GCA_038066295.1 Candidatus Methylomirabilota bacterium
ACTCGGCCTTCGCGCGCGCGATGATGTCGAGGTACGGCAGCGCCGGCTTGACCATCACGATGTCCGCGCCTTCGTCGAGGTCGAGCGCAATCTCGCGCATCGCCTCGACGCTGTTCGCCGGATCCATCTGGTACGAGCGCCGGTCGCCGAACTGGGGCGCCGAGTCGGCCGCCTCGCGGAACGGCCCGTAGAAGCTCGAGGCGTACTTCGCCGAGTACGCCATGATCGGCGTCTCGCCGTAGCTCGCCTCGTCGAGCGCCTCGCGGATGGCGCCGACGCGGCCGTCCATCATGTCGGACGGCGCCACCATGTCCGCGCCCGCCTCCGCGTGCGAGACCGCGACGCGTGCCAGGAGCTCGAGCGTCGGGTCGTTGCGGACGGCACCGCCCTCCACGATGCCGCAGTGGCCGTGGCTCGTGTACTGGCAGAGGCAGACGTCGGTCACCACCAGGAGGTCGGGCACGAGGTCCTTCACCGCGCGCACGGCCTGCTGGACGATCCCGTCCTCGGCGTACGCCTCCGAGCCGCGCGGATCCTTCTCCGACGGCAGCCCGAAGAGGAGGACGGCGGGGATGCCCATGCCGGCCACGTCCTTGACCTCCTTGACGAGCTCGTCGATGGAGAACCGGAATTGCCCGGGCATCGACGTGATCGGCTCGCGGACGCCGCGCCCGTGGACCGCGAAGAGCGGGTAGACGAGGTCATCGACGGCCAGCGCCGTCTCGCGGACGAGCTTCCGCAGCAGCGGCTTCTCCCTGAGTCGCCTCGGGCGGAACATCGCGTGCACCATCACTCGCTCCTTCTCGGCCGGCGGCCGGAGCTCTTCGGGACCCTGGAGAAATAGTCGGCGATCGCCCGCGCCAGCGCGGGGATCGTGTACTCGCTCGGCATCACGTCCGTGGCGAAGCCGCACTCCGCGGCGGTCGCCGCGGTGATCGGCCCGATGGAGGCGACGGCGACGCGGCCGCGCCACGCGTGCCGCTCCTCCTCGCTGAACAGCTCGGCGAAGTTCCGCGCCGTGGACGAGCTGGTGAACGTCACGGCGTCGATGGCGCCGCTGGCGAGCGCCTCCCGCAGGCGCGCGACGCCGTTCTCGACCCTCCGCGTCTGGTACGCCGGCACCTCGGTGACCGACGCGCCCAGCCGCTTGAGCTCCACCACCAGCACGTCACGCGTCTCCTTCGCGCGCGGCAGGAGCACACGGTCGCCGGGCCCGAGGCGCGGCTTGAGCCGCTCGACCAGCGCCTCGGCCCGGTACTCGCCGGGCACCACCTCGACGCGCACGCCGTGCTCGGCGAGCGCCTCGGCCGTGGCCGGGCCGATCGCCGCGACGCGCTTCCGGGCGACGGTCGACCACGGAACGCCGCGGGCGTTGAGCCTGCGGTCGACCATCTGGACGCCGTTGACGCTCGTGAAGATCACCCACGAGAAGGTGTCGAGCGCGCCGAGCGCCGCGTCGAGCGGCTCCCAGGACGCCGGCGGCTCGATCGCGATCGTCGGAGCCGGGACGACCCGCGCGCCGGCCTCCTCGAGGAGCTGCACGAACCGCTGCGCCTGCGCGGCCGCGCGCGTGACCACGATGGTCCGCCCCGCCAGCGGGCGCGCCCCGGTCGCGCGGGTCACCCTGGCCATCTCACACCCTCAACGCGGTGACGCCGGCGGCGCCGCGTTCGAGGAGCGACTCGGCGAGTCGCAACCCCACGAGCTCGGCGTCGGCGGGCGCGCCGCTGTCGCCGCCGCGAAGCACCGTCCGCCCGTCCTCGCTCGCGACGAGCGCCGTCATCCCGAGGCG
>JBBTPF010000288.1:0-2067 GCA_038066295.1 Candidatus Methylomirabilota bacterium
GAGGCGAGGAGCTCGGGCTGGGCGATGAGGAGCTGCGTCAGGAGATCGCCGCCCGCGCAGACGCGCACGAGCCCGGTGAGGAGGTCGGCGTTGCCCGCGAGGAGCTCGATCAGCCCGGCGCGCGGGCCGGCCGCCGAGAGGAAGCGCTCGAACTGGTTGAGCGCCTCGTCGGGGTCGGGGCTCTTCCAGAGCGCGTCGAGGAGCATCGGATAGAGGCGCTCGAGGGCGGCGCGCAGCTGGCCCGCGTAGGGCACGAGCGGGCGACCCTCCAGGATGAGCTGGAGGTTGTGGCGCGCCCGCTCCGGGTCGCTGAAGCCCGTCGCGCCGAGCGCCATGGGGCTGGGCAGCCGGACGGAGCCACGCCGCCTCTTTCTCGGGCCACCCACGGTCCGCGCCGGCCTTGCGGACCCCGCGACAGAAAAGAACGCCGTGAAGGCGCGGTGCACCGTGGCGGTGATCGCGCGGTGGCGCGCCCGGAACCGGCGCGCCGCCTGCGCCGGCGGGAGGTCGACGCCCACGCGCCGGGCGAGACGGCCCAGCTCGAGCAGCGACGGCGGCAGCGTGTGGGTCTGGAACTCGTGCAGGATCTGCAGGCGGTGCTCGACCGTGCGCAGGTGCACCAGCGCCTCCGAGAGCGCGCGGCCGAGGTCGGGGACCAGGTACCCGCGCTCGGTCAGCCGGAAGATCGCCCTGAGCGTGTTCCGCTCGCGCAGCCACGGGTCGTCACCGCCGTAGAGGAGCTGGAGCGCCTGGACGAGGAACTCGATCTCGCGGATCCCACCCCGGCCGAGCTTGACGTTCGTCGCCTCGGCGCCCTTCGCCTCGAGCGTGCGGTCGATCTGGGACTTCATCGCGCGGATGGCGGGCACGATCCGCGCGTCCAGCCCCGGGCGGTACACCACCTCGCGGGCGAGCTCGGCGAAGCGCGCCCCGACGCGCTCGTCGCCGGCCGAGACACGCGCCTTGAGCAGCGCCTGGCGCTCCCAGAGCTCGGCGCGGTGCGCGTAGTAGTCGCGGTACCGCTCGAGCGCCAGGACGATGGCGCCCATGCGGCCCTCGGGCCGGAGGCGCAGGTCCACGCGGAACGCGTAGCCCTCGTCGGTGACCTCCTCGAGGAACCCGACGATCTCCCTGCACACCCGCGCGAAGTACTCGCCGTTCTCCACCCGGCCGGCGGCGCCGCCCGCGGTCCGGCCGTCGGCGCCGTAGACGAACATCAGATCGACGTCGGAGGAGTAGTTGAGCTCCTCGCCGCCGAGCTTGCCCATGCCGACGACGGCGAGCCCCGTCTCGGCCCCCGGCTCGTCGAGCGGCGCTCCCCAGTCGCGCCGGGCGCCGGCGGCGGCGAAGCGCAGCGCCTCGGCGAGACACACGTCGGCGAGGCGCGCGAGCTCCTGGGTCGTCACGGCGAGGTCGGCGTCGCCGAGCAGATCGCGGGCCCCGATGCGGAGGAGGTGGCGGTACTTGAAGCGGCGCAGCGCGTTCATCCGCGCCTCGCGCGCCGCGAACGGGGCGAGCGCGGCGGCCAGGTCGGCCGCGAGGTCTTCCGGGAGCCAGACGCGCATCGTGCGCGGCTCGAGGAGCCATGCGAGGTGGCTGGGCCGGCGGCGCAGGGCGTCCGCGAGGAACTGGCTCGAGCCGCCGACGCGGGAGAGGAGCGGCACCCCGCCCGGGTGCTGGGCGAGCGTCGTGAAGAAGACCGAGCGATCGACGACGGCGGCATAGCGCTCGAGGTTGTTGAGCGCCATGTCGGGGTCGGGCGCCGCGGCGAGCTCCGCGAAGAGCCGCGCCCGGGCCGGCCGGAGGAGCTCGGCGTCGCGCGGCGTCGGCGTGAGGCTCTCGTAGTTCGCGAGCGCCGCGGCCGGGTCGGCGAAACCGAGTCGGCGGAAGTCGCGCTGCGTCGGGTTCAGACGGCCGACTCGCCCTTCTCTCCGGTCCGGATGCGGATCGACTCGTTGATCGGCATCACGAACACCTTGCCGTCGCCGATGGAGCCCGTCTTCGCCGCGCCGGCGATCGTGGCGACCACCTTGTCCACGAGGCTCTCGGGGACGACGACCTCGATCT
>JBBTPF010000289.1:0-11864 GCA_038066295.1 Candidatus Methylomirabilota bacterium
CAGCCGCCACCGGGCAGCGCACGCGTGCCGCGTGGTCGAGCGACCCCTCCCGAGGCCGCGCTCCGCGGGCCCCCGGCCGTCTCCACGGGGGGTTCACGAGGAATCCAGGCCAGGCGCAAGCGCGCTGCCGCGCGCAGGATGCGCTCGGCGGCCACGGCCTACGCCTCCACCGGCGCGGGCGCGCGCGACACGGGCACCTCGATGACGAAGCGGCTCCCCTGGGGCTCGTGGTCCTCGACCCGGATGGTGCCGCCGTGCTCCGCGACGATCTCCCAGACGATCGGCAGGCCGAGCCCCATCCCGGCGGCCTTCGTCGAGAAGTGGGGCAGGAAAAGCTTCTCCTTGTCCTCGGCGCTGATGCCGGCGCCCGTATCCGTCACGATGATCTGCGCGTGGCCGGTCTCGGGCACGTGCGCGGTCTCGACGACGACCTCGCCCGCGTCGCCCACCGCCTCGACCGCGTTGTCCACGAGGTTCAGGACCGCGCGCTTGATGTGGTCGGGGTCCACCTCGAGGAGCGGCAGGTCATCCGGATGCCGCGTGGCGAGCGCGATCCCCGGGTGCGACTCGCGGTAGAGTGCCACGACCGCGTCCACGAGCGGGCGCACGTCCGTGGGCCTGGGCGCCAGCACGGGCATCCGCGCGAAGCGCGAGAACTCGTCCACGAGGCGCTTGAGACCGTCCACCTCCTGGATGATCGTCTCGGTGCACTCGGTGACGAGCTGCTGGTCGTCGCCCGCGGCGCGGCTGAGCCGGCGGCGCAGCCGCTGGGCCGAGAGCTGGATGGGCGTGAGCGGGTTCTTGATCTCGTGCGCGATACGCTGCGCCACCTCCCGCCAGGCGGCGACGCGCTGGGCCTTCAGGAGCTCCGTCAGGTCGTCGAAGACGACGACCGCGCCCGCGTACTCACCCTCCGGCCCGCGCAGCGCGGTGGCTGAGGCGAGGAGCGAGAGCGTGGCGCCCCGCCGGCGCAGGTGCAGCTCCTGCTCGATGGTGCCGGCCTTGGGGCGCCGCGTGCGCTGCACGAGCGTCACCACCCCCTTCATGTCGGGGCCGGGGAAGGCCTCCTCGAGGAGCGTGCCGATCGCCGCGGATTCGCTCAGGCCGAACATGCGGGCGGCGGCGCGGTTGATCGTCGTGAGGCGCCCGAGCGGGTCGAACGAGACGACGCCCGTGGTGATGGCCTCGAGCACCGTCTCGATGTAGCGGCGGCGGTCTTCCAGCTCGGTGTGCTTGTCGGAGAGCTCGACGAACGCCTCCTCCAGCCGGCGCTTGGACTCGGCGAGGTCGTCGGTCATCCGGTTGAACGACCGGACGAGGACGCCGATCTCGTCGTCCGCGCGCGCCTGGACCTTGTAGGCGAGGTTGCCGGCGGCGACCTCGCGCGTGCCCTCGGCGAGCTGCTCGATGGGGCCGGTGATGCCGCGGGCCAGGTAGAGGCCGAACCAGGTGAACGAGAAGACGACGATGAGGGTCATGAGGAGGAAGAGCAGGATGTAGATGCCCTTGATCGGCGTCTTCAGGAGCTTGAGCTGCTTGTACTCCTGGAACGCCTGGGAGATGCCGCGCACCCGCGCCTCGAGCCGCTCGGTGACGTGCGTGGCGACGACGACGACGCCGGCGACCTGGCGCGCCTCGTCCCGCGACGACCAGATCGGCAGCACGGCCTCGATCAGGTCGCCCGACTGGAGCTCGCGCACCGTCGTCACGTCCTGGCCCGCGAGACCGCGCTTGAGCTGGCTCTCGTTGACGTCGCGCGTCGGCAGGTCGGCGAGCACGGGGTCCTTCACGTGCGCGAGCTCCTGCCCCTGCGCGTCGAAGACGGTGATCGCGCTGAGCCCGAGCCGCTCCTGCTGCTCGACGAGGTACGCCGCGAGGGCCTCGCGCCGGTCGTCGCGGAGGAGTCCGTCGCGGTCGATCGCGCGGCTCATGTACTGCGCGTGGCGGAGCGCCGTGCGCTCGAGGTTGTTGTAGTAGATCTGCGCCACGGCGAGCGCCTGGTCGAGCGGGCGCTCGACCTGCGGCTTGAACCAGCCCTCGATGGACTTGGTGATGAAGTTCGAGGCGATGAGGAAGATCAGCAACGCGGGCGCCAGCGACAGCGCCAGGAAGGACAGCACGAGCTTGGCCTTGAACTTCGCCCCGATCACCTGCCGGCGGCGCTCGAACCAGAGCTTGACGAGGTTCCGGAAGAGGAGCAGCACGAGCAGCAGCAGGACGATGAGGTTCAGGTTGAGGAGCGCGAAGATCGTGATGTTGGAGGCCAGCGGCAGATCCGGCGCGTAGACGCCGATGTCCACGAGGTTCGCCGCGCCCACCAGCAGGAGGAAGCCGGCGGTGATCAGGAGGTTGCGCTTGCGCCGGTTGTCTTCGCTGAGCAGCGGCATCTATTGGACCCGCTGGATCGTGCGGTAGTCGGACTGGCGCGACGCCTGCTCGGCGGTGCCCGCCAGCCGGGTCAGGAAGGTGTTCTCGCCGTTCAGCGCGGCCTCGGCGTTCACGCGGACGTAGATCACCGCGGACGGGTCGAGGGCGGTCGCGGGCGTCACCTTGAGGCCGCGCAATTCCGAGAGGACGCGCTGGGCGTCGCGCAGCTCGCGCGTGGCGAAGACGGGCCGCGTCTCGCCGTGCAGGGCCGTGACCTTGAACTCCTTCGTCACGACGTTGTAGCCGAGCGTCCGCTCGACGACCTTCGTCGTGAGGAGCTGGTCGCGCCAGTAGCGGGTGTACTGCCAGAGCTCGACGGAGAACCGGACGTGCGCCGGGATGCCGCTCTGGATCCCCTCGCGGACCCCGTCGGGCAGGGCCCCGAGCAGCACGACGTGGACGGTCACCTCATGGTCGTTGAGGAAGACCTCCAGCTCGCTGACGCGCAGGTCGGCGTGCGCCGGCGCGGCGAGCGCCAGCGCCAACGCCGCCGCAACGAGGGATCGCGCGAGAGACGAAGCACGCATACGACGGACGGGACATTATAGCGTGGCGGTTCGGGCGGGGGCGTCGCTTAGATCGCGGCGGGGGCGGGCGCGAGCCCGTCGTTCCGGGCGGGCGCGTCGAGCGGTGACAGGACCCGCAGGGCGGCGCCCGCGGGCCGCCGCTCGAGCCCGAGCGCGCGCTGGATCGCGAGCACGAGCTCGAGGTTGAGCGCGTGGCCCGCGTTGCGCGCGACGACGTGGGCCAGGATGGGGCGGCCGAGGAGCGCCAGATCGCCGACGAGGTCGAGGATCTTGTGGCGCACGAACTCGTCGCGGTACCGCAGGCCGTTCAGCGGGCCGTGGTTGCCGACGACGACGGCGTTGTCGAGCGAGCCGCCGCGCGCGAGCCCGTTCTTCCGCATCACGCCCAGGTCCTTCAGGAAGCCGTACGTGCGCGCCGGCGCCAGTTCCTCGACGAACGAGCGCTCGGTCGCGGGCGTCCACGAGAGGACCTGCGTGCCGATGGCGGGATGGTCGTTGTCGAGCGTGTAGCTGATCCGGAAGGCCGTCGACGGGACGATGTGGATCCAGCGCCCGCCGCTCCCGACGCGGAGCGGGTGGGGGAGGGAGAGCGCCCGCCGCTTCGCGGACTGCTGGTTGCGCCCGGCCGCCGCGAGCAGCGCGACGAACGGCTTCGCGCTGCCGTCTGCCGCCGGGATCTCGGGCCCGTCCACGTGGACGTCGAGGTTGTCGATACCGAGCCCGGCCGCCGCCGCCAGGAGGTGCTCGACCGTCTGGATGCGCGTGCCGTTCTTCCCGATGGTCGTCGCCCAGTGCGAGTTGACGACGCTCTCGGGCGCGGCGGCGATGCGGTCGCCGGCCGACCTGAACACGATGCCCGAGTCCTCGGGCGCCGGCGAGAGCGTGACCCGCGCGGGCTTCCCCGAGTGGAGGCCGACGCCCTCGAGGGTGACCAGTTTCTTGATGGTGTGCTGGCGCATGACCGGGGCAAGGAGCAGCAACACGGGTGCCACCATCCGGAAATCTCTGTAAGCGCCTGACTTCCCAAGCTTCTGAGGCCTGGAGCAGGCTTGACCAGGACCCCAAACGGTGGCGTCAATGACACGTCTCGGACGCCGCGGTGTCTCAGGTGAGAGACAGGGTCCCCGGGGCCCTCAGACGTCAACAATCAGGCTGACGTCGTGGTGGCCGGGCACGCGGCTCGTGGTCGATCCCTGCATCCCGCGCGCGTGGCGGGGCTTCAGCATCGCGTTCCGCTATCACTCCGCACGGTACGCTCTGCTGAAAGCAAAGCAATGGCTCGAGCGCACCTGTGTCATACTACGTGGGTCTGGTTCGGTCGTCGGTTCGCTGTGGACCTCCCTCCCCATCAGACCCCGTCTCTGGCGCTCGCTTCCGCTGTTCCAGAGCGTGTCTCTTCACTGCGGGAGTTTCATTCGGAGGTGCGCTATGGCGCACAAACTGTTCATCGGGGGCCTGCCGTTCTCGACGTCGAGCGATCGTCTTCGCGAGGTGTTCGCGCAGGCGGGCGGGGTTGAATCCGCGACGGTCGTGATGGAGCAAGAGACGGGCCGCTCGCGCGGCTTCGGCTTCGTCGAGATGGCGTCGGCCGAAGAGGCGGACGCGGCGGTCAAGAAGTTCAACGGCCAGGACATGGACGGCCGGACGTTGAAGGTGGAGATCGCCAAGTCCGGGGGCGCCGGCGGCAAGGGCGGCGGGTACCGCAGCAGCGGCGGGCGCAGCGGTCGCTACTAGCCCGGAGAAGTGGTGGAGCGAGCTTGACGACGCCGTCCTCGCCTGTCGCAGGGAGTCCGGCGGGATGAGCCCAGAGGAGATCGGCCGCCGGCTCCGCATGTCGGAAGCGGCGGCGGTCTCCGTACCGGGCATGCTCGCCCGGCAGGGCCGCGTCCGCATCGCCCGCGTCGAGGCCGCGTGACCCTGGACGTCTGCGTCCAGGGTCCGCCGGCTCCCGCGGCGGCGATGGAGGGCAAGACTCACACGATTACTCCGGTGTCGGTGAAGGTCCAGGCTGGCATCGTCACCGGCGAGATCGCGGACCTGCGGGTGGCGGATCGGGTCGAGCCGAGGCTGACGGGAACGCTCAGGCTCCGGAACACCTCGGAGAGTCGCAGCATCCGGCTGGTGGCGGCGAAGATCCAGTACCTCGACGACCAGTGGCGGCCGATGAAGCTCGCGGACGCTCGGACGGACGCGAGCTTCACGTTCACCGCGTACGGCAGCGAGCGGCTTGACCCCGGGCAGGAGGCGGTCCAGTCCGTGGACGTCGCGTGCCCGGCACAGGCGCTCGAGGCCGGAGGGCTCAAGGGGCTCCGCCTCGCGCTCGCCTACGTCTCCTCACCCTACCGGGAAGAGGTCATCAGCTTCGCGGTGTCCATCGGCAACCGGTAAGGAGAGGCCCAACCCCAATGCAGGTCACGGCATTCTCAACCCCGGCCAGCCCCGAATGGCGATGGCGCATCTGCGACTACGCTGGAGAGATGGTCGAAGAATCGTATAGCGGATTCCCGACGATTGCCGCCGCCGTGGCCAAGGGGACGGAGCGGCTCGGTCAGATGAATCTCGAGCAGGTAAAGGATGCCGACCGATCGATGGCGGCTCGTAGCTATCGGACGACCGCGCGCCACCGGCGGTGATGACGCCTTCTCCCCAACTCCCGCGGGCGCTGAGCGGTCGCGGGCGACGGAAGCGCCGGAAGGGAGGAGAGCGCGGGAGCGAGCCAGTGACGAGACGAGTCGGAGCGACGGGGCTCGATGTCAGACACACGTGACGACGAACGCTGACGATCAGCGTTCTGGCAGGGAGACGACGATGTCGACATGGACAGGGGTAACGATCTTGACCGCGGTCGCAGCGGTGATGACCCTCGGCTGCTCCCAGGGGCCGTCAGGGACGGCCGCGGTGATTGAGGACAAGACCTACACGGTGACGCCGGCGTCGGTGACGGTGAAGGCCGGGATCGTTACGGGCGAGTTCGCGGAGATGAAGGTCACGGAGCGGGTCGAGAAAGGCTCCGGCCGCGTCGTCTCCCCGGCGAAACTCACCGGGACGCTCAAGCTGAAGAATACCTCGGCGAATCAGACCGTCCGTCTTGTTGCGGGCAAGATCCTGTACATCGATGCCCAGGGGCAGCCCATCAAGCTCGAGGCGGCGCGGACCGAGCCGACCGTCAAGTTCGCCACGTACGGCAAGGAGCAGCTCGACCCTGGGCAGGATGCGACCCAGTCCCTGGATGTGGAGTTTCCAGCCGAGGCCCTGAAAGCGAAGAAGCTGAAGGAGATCCGCCTCGAGCTCGCCTATATCCCGTCACCGTACCGGGAGGAGACGGTCAACTTCACCGTGTCGATCGGCGAGGGCAAGTAAGCCGGTGACCGTGAGCGGGCAAGACGTCGATGGAGCGGAGCCGGAGCCCCGCGGTGATGGCCCGGGGCACGTGCACATCCATGTAGAAACGAACGCTCAAGAAAGCAGGCCGCGCGCCTTGAGCCGTGCCGCGAGGGGTGAGTCTCCGGCCTCCTTCTGGAGCTGACGGGCTGTCTGCTCCTGGCGGGCGATCTCGGCGTCCAGCGTCGCCTGGTGGTCGTAGTAGTAGGCGAGACTCCGCCTGCGCGCGCACCTCGCGGGTATCACGCTCCTCCACCTCGTCAGGCAGGACGATGAGCGCCATGACATGACGCCGAGGGCCGCCTGGGCGAACGCCTCGGTCCGCGTCGGGCCCCACGCGCGCACGCCGACGTCGGCCTCGACGTCGAAGTGCTCCCATCCGGGCGCGCTCAGCTCATGTCTCCAAGTTTGTTCTGGAGGATGGCAATGATCGCGGGCCCGGCCGTCTCCGTCCGCAGAATGCGCGGCCCCACGCCGACCACCGTCCATCCCCGCGCCCTCGCGGCGTCGACTTCGTCCCGGCTGAGCCCGCCTTCGGGCCCGATCAGCAAGAAAACGCTCGCGCCTGGCGGCAGGGCGGTGGGGAGGCCCTGAGTGAGTGTCGTCCCGAACGGAAGAGCCGCCCCCCCGCCCTGCTGCGAGCTCGCCGCGCCTTCCCACAGGCAGAGCCTGAGATCGGCGGGCTCGGCGGCCGCCAGGAAATCGGCGAGCGGGCGCGGGACCTCGACGGGCGGGACGACGGCGCGGCCGCATTGCTTCGCGGCCTCCTTCGCCACCCGCTGCCAGCGCCGCGCGCGCTCCCGCCACCGGGCAGGCTCGAGCGAGACGATCGTGCGCTCCGTGAGGATGGGGACGACGCGCGCCGCGCCGAGCTCGGTGGCCGCGCGGACGATCGCCTCCATCTTGTCGCCCTTCGGGACCGACTGGACGAGCGTGAGGCGGAGCGGCGACTCGACGTCGCGTGTCGCGACGCCGAGGACGGTGCCCGTCGCGATCTCGCCGACCGTCTCGACGCGCACGGTGTAGTCGCGACCCGCGCCGTCGGCGGCGATCACGGTGTCGCCCGGCCGGAGGCGAAGCACGCGCGAGAGGTGGCGGGACTCCTCGCGGTCGAAGGTGATGCGCCCGCCGGCGATCCGGTCAGGGGCGATCGTGAAGCGGCGCACGGGCGAGCTCCCCTGGCTCCCGCCGGAGCTGGAGGGTGGTCCAGCCCTCGACACTGACCGACCCGCCTTGCGCGAAGCCGTGGGAGGCGAGCGCGGCGGCGAGGCCCTGGGCCTCCGCGTCGAGGATGCCGCCGAGGACCAGCGCGCCGCCATCCGCGACGTAGCGCGCGTAGCGCGGCGCGAGCCTCGCGTGCGCCGCCGTCAGGAGATTCGCCGCCACGACCGGCGCCGGTGGCTCCTCGAGCGCGCCCGCGTCGGCCAGCACGCAGCGCACGCGGTCGCACACGCGGTTGCGCGCGGCGTTCGCCATCGCCGAGGCGACGGCGTCGGGGTCTTCGTCCACCGCGAGGACGTGTGGCACGCCCAGCCGCGCGGCGGCGATCGCGAGGATGCCCGAGCCCGTCCCGAGGTCCACGAGCCTCGCCGGCGCCGCGCGCGCGATCAGCCCCTCGAGGGTCTCGAGGCAGCCGCGCGTGCTGCCGTGCTGACCGGTGCCGAACGCCCGCCCGGGCTCGATCGTGATCAGCACGCGCCCGTTCACGAGCGGCCGCTCCCAGGGCGGCGCCACGAGCAGGTTCTTGCCCACGGCGACGGGGCGGAAGTGGGCGCGCCACGCGTCCGCCCAGTCCTCGCTGGCGAGGGCGACGACGCTCGGCTCGCCCGCGGGGTGGAACCCGAGCTCGGCGAGGCCGCGGAGATACTCGCGGACGCTCTCCTCGAGGGCGCTCGCGAACGTCGTCTTCGGAAAGAAGGCGCGGAGCCGCGGCGCCCGGCCGGGCGCTTCTTCCTCGATGACGCCCAGCGCGCCCAGCTCCCACACGCAGTTGGTCAGCCCCTCGGAGGCGTCGGGGGGAACCTCGACCGTGAGCTCCCAGTAGCGGGAGGAGGACATCGGCTTCAGCCGAAGAGCTTCTTCATCCGCTCGAAGAACGCGGCCGACAGGGGCCCGCGCTCCTCTTTCGACGCGGCGTCGAACGCGGCGAGCGCCTCGCGCTGCTTGGCGTTGAGCTTCTGCGGGACCTCGAGGACGAGCCGGTAGCAGGCGTCGCCGTGACCGCGGTGGCGCAGGTGGGGCATGCCCTTGCCGCGCAGGCGCAGGACCTGGTGGGGCTGGCTGCCGGCGGGGATCTTGAGCTTCGTCGTGCCGCCCAGCACGGGGACCTCGACCTCGGCGCCGAGCGCCAGCTGGGCGAAGCTGACGGGGACGTCGCAGTGGAGATCGGCGCCGTCGCGCACGAACAGCTCGTGCTCGCCGAGGCGCACGCGTACGTAGAGGTCGCCGGGCGGCCCGCCGTTGACGCCGCCCGAGCCTTCACCGTTGAGGCGGAGCTGCATGCCGTCCTCGATGCCCGGAGGGATCTTCACGGCGAGGAGCCGCTCGGCGCGCCGGCGGCCCTCGCCGCGGCACTCCCGGCACGGGTTGCGATTCAGCTGCCCCACGCCCTGACACTTGGGGCACGGCTGCGCCACCGTGAGGAAGCCGTGGCTCCGGCGGACCTCGCCGCGCCCCTGGCAGAGGTCGCAGGTCTCGAGCCGGCTCCCGGGCTCGGCACCCGTGCCCGCGCACGCCTCGCACGGCTCCAGACGCGGGATCTGGACCTTCGTCTCGACGCCGGCCGCGGCGTCCTCGAGCGCGATCTTCAGCTCGTACTGGAGGTCCTCCCCGCGTTGGGCGCGCGAGCGGCGTCCGCGCCCGCCGCCCGAGAAGAAGTTCTCGAAGATGTCCTCGAAGAGAGTCCCGAAGCCCGTGTCGCCGAACCCGGGGCCGGCGCCGGGCCCCGCGGTGCCGAAGCGGTCGAAGTGGGCGCGGCGGTCGGGGTCGGAGAGGACGGCGTACGCCTCGTTTACTTCCTTGAAGCGCTCCTCGGCGTGCTGATCCCCCGGGTTCCGGTCGGGGTGGCACTGCATGGCCCGCTGGCGGTACGCCTTCTTGATCTCCGCCTCGCTCGCGCTCCGCGAGACGCCGAGGACCGCGTAGTAGTCGCGGGCCACTACGCGGTGTCCCCGTCGGGCGCCACGGCGACGGCGACGAGTGCCGCGCGCAGGACGCGGCCGTGCAGCAGGTAGCCGGGCAGCTGTTCCTGCACCACCGTGTCCGGCGCCACGTCGGCCCGGACGATGCGCGCGATCGCCTCGTGGCGCGTCGGATCGAAGGGCTGCCCGAGCGCCGAATAGCGCGTGACGCCGGCGCGGTCGAGCACCTTCAGGAGCTCGCGCTGGATCAGCTCGACGCCCTCGACCACGCCGGCCGCGTTGCCGCCCTCCATCGTTTCAGCGCTCGCCTCGGCCGTCGAACGGCCGGCGGCTCGCACCCCCGTGGCGGCTTTCGCCGCGTCGAGGGCGCGGTCGAGGTTGTCGAGGACCGGGATGAGGTCGCGGAGCAGGGATTCGTTCGCGTACTTGGCGTACTCATCGCGCTCGCGCTGGGTGCGCCGCCGGACGTTGTCGGTCTCGGCGAGCGCGCGGAGCAGGCGGTCCTGCTTCTCGTCGAGCTGCCGCTTGAGCTCCTCGACCTCGGAGACCGGCGCCTCGGGGGCCGGCCGGGATTCCGTCGGCAGGGTGTCTCGTGTCGGCGAATCGTCCATGATGCTTGAATTATAGCAGCGTCGCAGTCGGGCTCGTGGCGCCGGACGCGCGCTACGACGGCAGGTAAAGATCTTGACGGACGCGCGAGAGGGCGTCGGTCACGTGGCGCGCGGTCTCGTTGACCACCGCGATGACGTCGGGGTAGGGCAGGCGCCGTGGCCCGACGACGCCGAGGATCCCGACGACCTGGTTCCGGTAGAGGTAGGTCGAGGTGATCAGCGTGCACTCGCGCATCTCGGCGTAGGGGTTCTCCCCGCCGATCGTCACACGCAGCCCCTCGTTGCCCGCGAACGCGGTCATGAGGTCGGCGAGGCGCTCCTTCTGCTCGAGCGTCCGCAGCAGCTCGCGCGTGGTCTCGATGTTCCAGAACTCCGGGTGGTCGAGCATGTTGATGGCCCCGCTCACGTAGAGCGTGCGTCCGCGGAGCAGGGCGACGATCTGCTCGGTGACGGCGCGCGCGCGCGTGTGGAGCGCGTCGAGGGGATCGGCGGGCGCCGCCTCCATCTCCACGACCTCCTGGACGCTGCGGCCGCGGAAGCGCCGGGTGAGCTCGCGGCCGATCGCGCGCACCTCGTCGCCGGAGAGCGGAGGGTCGAGCGTCACCGAGCGCGCGGTGACCCAGCCCGCGTCGGTCACGATGACCGCGAGCGCGCGGTCGTCCTCCAGCGGCATCAGCTCCACGCGCGCGAGCGCCGTGTGCTTGAGCGGCGGCGCCAGGAGGAGGCCCGTCAGCTTCGTGACCGCGGACAGGTGCGACGAGGTCCGCTCCATGAAGCCGTCGATGCCGGCGCGGCGCCCCGGCAAGGTCTCGCTCGGCGCCCCGGGCTTCGTGCCCGGCGCCGGCGGGAACGAGTCCACGTAGAAGCGATACGCCGTGTCCGTCGGGACGCGCCCGGCGCTGGTGTGGGGCTGGACGAGGTAGCCCATCTCCTCGAGGTCGGCCATCGCGTTGCGGATGGTGGCGGGCGAGAGCGTCGGGAACCAGCGCCTGGACAGCACGCGCGAGCCGACCGGCTCCGCGGAGTCGATGTACTCGCGGATGACCGCGATCAGGACGTCGCGATGACGAGCATCCATCGCCCGAAATTATAGCAATTCGACGAAGAGCGCGTCCGAGAGGAGGAACCCCGCTTCGGTGAGCCTCGCGCGGCCGCCCGCCTCGACGAGGAGGCGCCCGTCGCGCCAGCCGGCGGCGCGCGTCCGGAGCGGCTCGTCCCCCGCCAGGCGCTCCTCGAGCCACGCCGCCGGCACGCCGTCGGCGAGGCGGAGCCCGAGCATGAGCCGCTCGCCGAGCCGCTGTCGTGGCGTGAGCTCCTCGCACGAATCCACGGGCAGGACCCCGTCCTCGAGCGCCTCGCAGTAGCGCGGCGTCGCCTTCGCGTTTGCATAGCGGAGGTCGCCGACGAACCCGCAGGCGCCGGGGCCGGCCCCGAGGTACTCCGCCGCGTGCCAGTAGATCTGGTTGTGGCGCGAGCGGAAGCCCGGCCGCCCGTAGTTCGAGATCTCGTAGTGATCGAAGCCGCGCGCCGCGGCCGCGCGCGCGAGCGCCCAGTACTGCGCCACCACGCCCTCTTCGGGCGGCAAGCCGGCGACCCCGGCGGCGCCCCAGAGGCTGCCCGCCTCCAGCGTGAGCCCGTAGGCCGAGAGGTGCTCGGGCTGCCAGTCGAGGACCGTCTCGATCGCGCGCGTCCAGCCCGAGACGTCGAGGCCCGGCAAGCCGTACATCACGTCCACGCTCAGGTTGGCGAACCCCGCCTCGCGCGCCCCCGCGCACCCC
>JBBTPF010000290.1:0-2616 GCA_038066295.1 Candidatus Methylomirabilota bacterium
GCTGCCGGGGCCGAGCGAGAGGAGGTAGTTGGTCAGGTGCCAGACGTCCTCGGGCTTCTCCACGCTGTCGATGAACGACGGCATCGGCGTGCCGAGGACGCCGTTGGCGATGCGGGTGGCGATGTCCGCGCGGCTGGTACCCCCGCGGAAGGTCCACGCCTTCGCCAGGTTCGCCGGCGCGATCGGGGTGCCCCAGTCGTCCTTCAGCTCGGGCCGCGACGGGCCGTCGGCGCGGCCTTCCACGCCGTGGCATTTGTGGCACTCGATCGCCTCGAACATCTCCTTGCCGCGCTTGAGGGAGTCCGGCGAGGAGGCGACCTCCTTCGGCAGCTCGAGCTTCTTCGGCGCCTCCTTGAACTTCTCGGCTGCGAACGTCTTGAGGTACGCCACCAGGTTCCAGCGGTCCTTTTCAGGGAGAACCGTCCAGGGCGGCATCGAGGTTCCCGGCATCCCGTCGGTGATGATCCGGAAGAGGTCCTGGTCGGTCGGGACCTTGTTCGCCGTCGTCCGGATCTTGTAGACGCCGGTGGTGAAGTCGCGCGGCTTCGGAACGAGCAGATCGGCGGCGGCGCCCTTGCCGTCGCCCGTGTCGCCGTGGCAGAGCGCGCACTTCTTCTGGTACACGCTCTTTCCGGCAGCGGCGTCTCCCGCCTGTGCGCCCACCGGCGAGGCTGCTGCGAAGACGGAGACGGCGGCTATGAGCGCGCCCACCGCGCGACTCACCACGGGTGAGCGCGCGCATCAGTGCGTCGCCTCCCAGCGCCGCGGCTGCTGGCCCGTCGCGTCGTAGAGATACATGACGACCTGCCAGATCTGCTCCTCCGTGAGCCGGTCCTCCCACGCGGGCATCACGGAATTCCACGGGGTCGATTCTTTCGGAAGTCCTGGGCCTCCTTTCGCAATGCGCCAGAAGAGGTACGCTTCTTGTAACATCGCGATCGTCCCCGGGTCCTGGAAGTTCGCGGGCGGCGGGTTGAAGCCGGACGCGAAGTGCCCCTGGCCGTCCAGGTTGTCGCCGTGGCAGTACATGCAGTTGCGGACGTAGATCTCCCCGCCCGCGGCCACGTGCTTGCCGAAGCTCGCCTGGTCCTTCCGGAGCGGGTTGTCCACGCCGGAGATGTTGATCTCCTTGGAGCGGAACTGGATGGCCGCGGGCGGCGCCGGGTGGACCGCGCGCAGCTCGGGCGGCGCCTGCGCCTTGGCGGAGGCCTGCGTGTACGTGTAGTAGCCGAAGAGGAGCGGGAGCACCACGAAGAACGCGAGCCGCACCCGGCGCTTGTCGGGGTCCACCAGCGTGGAGCGGATCGGCCGCACGAAGGCGCGCCACGAGTCCGAGTCGGCGGAGACGTAGATGAGCACCGCCATCAGCACGACGAACATGTACAGCTCGATCACGCTCCACGGCGCCGGCGGCCGGATGCCGAAGCGGAGGACGAGGAACGAGACGGCGACGACGACGACGGCCTGGACGAAGCGCGACTTGACGAAGGTCATCTGTAACGGGGTCCGCGAGACCGGCTTGGGCCGTGGGTGGCCTGAGAGAGGCGCGCGTCGCTCATTTGAGCGTCAGGAGGAACGCCACGAGGTCCATGTACTCCTTGCCCGTCAGCGTCTGGCCGAGCGTCGGCGGCATCACGCCCTTGGGGTAGCCCGCCACCGTCCCCATCCCGGCGGGATCGAGGATCTTCTTCATGATGTAGTCGGGCGTCTGGATCTTCGCGATCTGCGAGAGGTCGGGGCCCACGGGCGTGCCGGGAAACTTGCCGGCCTTGTGGCAGGCGAGGCACCCGCCCTTGCCCCCGAAGATCGCCTCACCCGCCTTCGGGTCGCCGGGGAGCTTCACCTCGGCCGGCGCCCCGCCCACGGCGGCCGCGCCCGCGGTCTTCGGAACGTCGTCGAGCTGCACGTCCACCGTGCCGCCGAGCGACTGGAGGAAGGCCGTGACCGCCCACAGCTCGGAGCGGTTCAATGCGATCGGCGGCTTGTCCACGACGGGCATGATGTTCGGGTAGCCCTCGACGAGGAACGCGCCGGGCTGCAGCAGCGACTCGATGAGGTACTGCCTGGCGCCCGTCCCGGGCTTCACCTTGCCCGCGCGCCCGCCGATGCCGGCGAGATCCGGCGCCCGCGTGCCCTTCTGGCCGATCCGATGGCAGATCTCGCACGTCCCCTTCGTCTTGTAGATCTCCTCGCCCGCCTTCACGAGCTGGGCCGGCGTGACGGTGCCCCCTTCCAGGGACAGCTCCTGCGGCGGCTTCGACTCGAGCTGCGGGATGGAGTTCGCGAAATAGCTGTAGCCCCCCATCACGACGAGCGAGAAGACGCCGACCTTGACGCCGACCGGGAGGCGCATCAGGAGGGGTCGTCGCTGCCGCCGGCGATCGCCGGCGCGGGCGCCTGACCGTGGGAGCCCGCCTGCCCCTTCTCACCGAGGCCGCCGAGCCAGAAGATGAACATCACGAGCGCGAAGAAGACGATGGTGACGACCGTGATCACGTTCGAGGCGTAGCCGAGCGCCGGCGTCACCGCCTCCACCGAGGTGTCGCGCATGACGCCGTAGACGTGCCAGTGCTGGCGGATCCCCGAGCGGGCGAAGCCCATGAGCCCCATGAGCCA
>JBBTPF010000291.1:0-1428 GCA_038066295.1 Candidatus Methylomirabilota bacterium
TGGTACGCGGGCTTGAGGAGCATGCGGAGCGACTCGCGCGGGCCGAGCTCGTCGTCCACGACGAGGACGCGCGCGCGGGCGGCGGGGGCGGCGGCGGTGGTGGTCATGGCGTGGCGGGCGGCAGCAGCACCACGAACGCGAGCTCGTTGCGGGCGTGCCGGACGCTGAGCCGGCCGCCGAGGGCCTCGACGAGCCGCTGGCTCACGGCCGGCCCCACGTCGATCAGGCTCTCCTGCACCATCTGCACGGGATCGAACAGGCGGTGGAGCTTGTCCGGCGGCACCACGGCCGTGCGCGAGCCGATCGTGATCTGCACGCTCTCGTTCCCGTCCTTCTCCGCGTGGCGCCCGACGGCCACCGACAGCCGGGCCTGGTCCGGGGGCGAGTTGTGGGTGAGGTACCAGAGGAGGTACGAGAGCGCCTTGCGGAGCTGGGTCACGTCCACCTTGACCGGCTGGGGCGCCGCGTCGCGCGTGACCTCGAGCTGCAGCGGCTTGCCGGGGCTGTCGTCGGCCAGCTCGATCTCGGTGACCACGTCGTCCACGAGGGCGTGCACGTCCACGGTGGTGAAGTGTAGCTCACCCTCGGTGACGAGCGCCGCGAGTTTCTCGAAGACCTCCACCAGCCGCCGGACGTCGCGCCGGACGACCGAGGCGAAGTGTTTGCGGAAGTCGGGGTCGTCGTACCGTTCGCCGATCAGCTCGATGAACGTGTTGATCGAGACGAGCGGGTTCTTGATCTCGTCCGCGATCCGGGCCACCACGCGGGTGAGGAGCTGGGTCTGCTCCACCTGGCGCTTCTGCGCGGCGAGCTCCTTCTGCGCGGTGAGGTCCTCGAAGACGAGCACGGCGCCGAGCGGAAGCGGCGCGTCGCCGCGGACGGGGTACGTCGAGACCTCGAGCCAGAGGCCGCGCAGCGCGATCTGGATCTCGGCGCGCGCGACCCCGCGTCCGGCGCGGAGCGTGTCGTAGAGCATGTCCCCGAGCGGCGAGGGGAGGGCCCGCAGGTCTTCGCCGACCACCCGGTGCGCGGGCAGGCCCAGGATCTCCTCCGCGCGCCGGTTCACGAGCCCCACCCGGTGGTCGCGGCCGATCGTGATCACACCGCTCGACATGTGCTCGAGGATCCGCTCGGTGAACTCCTTCTCCCGCTCGAGCCGGTTGTGGAGCGCGATGTCGCGGATCGCGGTGGCGAGGTGCGTGGCGAGGTCGAAGAGCGTCTCGGTCTCGCGGCGGCCGTAGGCCGGGGCGACGACGGGCCGGCCGACCGCGAGGATCGCCACCAGCTCGCCGTACGCGAGCAGCGGGACGGCGAGGACGCTCTGCAGGAGCCGGAGCTCGCGGGCCACGTCGGGGTCGGGCAGCTCCTGGGCCCGCGCCGGCCGGCCCTGGGCGGCGAGCCAGCGGGCCAGCCCGGCGGCCGCCGGCA
>JBBTPF010000292.1:0-3657 GCA_038066295.1 Candidatus Methylomirabilota bacterium
GCCCTCATCGCCATGTATCGCGGCGACCAGCTGGCCGGGCACCTCGAGCGCGCCCTCGCCAACGGCGTGACGCGCGAGGAGATCGGCGAGCTGATCACCCACCTGGCCTTCTACGCGGGCTGGCCGGCGGCCATGAGCGCGGGCCGCATCGCCCGGAAGGCCTTCGACGAGGCGAAGCCATGAAGATCGGGTTCATCGGGCTCGGCACCATGGGACGCCACATGGCGTCCAACTTGATGAAGGCCGGCCACGAGCTGGTGGTCCACGACGTGCGGCGGGAGGCGGCGGCGCCGCACCTGCAAGCCGGTGCCGGGTGGGCCGATGCGCCGCGGGCGGTGGCCGAGGCGACGGACGTGGTGTTCACGTCGCTGCCCGGTCCCCCGGAAGTCGAGGCGGTCGCGCTCGGCGAGCGGGGGCTCCTCGCCGGCCTCGCCGCGGGGAAGGTCTACTTCGACCTCACGACCAACGCGCCCGCGCTCGTGCGCCGGATCCACGAGGTGTTCGCGGCGCGCGGGATCCACATGCTGGACGCGCCGGTGAGCGGCGGCCCGCGTGGGGCCGAGACGCGCAAGCTCGCCCTCTGGGTCGGAGGCGACGAGAGCATCTTCACGCGCTACAAGCCCGTGCTCGACGCCATCGGAGACCAGGCCTATTACGTCGGGCCGATCGGCGCGGGCTCGATCGCGAAGCTGGTCCACAACTGCGCGGGCTACGTCATCCAGACGGGGCTGGCCGAGGTCTTCACGCTGGGCGTCAAGGCGGGCGTCGAGCCGCTCGCGCTGTGGAAGGCGGTCCGCCAGGGCGCGCGCGGGCGGAGCCGCACGTTCGACGGCCTCGTCGATCAGTTCCTGCCCGGCAAGTTCGAGCCCGCATCGTTCGCGCTGCGGCTCGCGCACAAGGACGTCACCCTGGCCACCGCCCTCGGCCGCGAGCACCGGGTGCCCATGCGGCTCGCCAACATCACGCTCGAAGAGATGACCGAGGCGCTCAACCGGGGCTGGGGCGAGCGCGACTCGCGGGTCGCCATGCTCCTGCAGGAGGAACGCGCGGGCGTCGAGATCCGCGTGGCCGAGGCCGCGATCCGCCAGGCGCTCGAAGGAGGGTGAATCAGGTCGGGCGGCGGCGAGTTCGACGGCCGAAAAGGCGGAGTCCCGCGACGTCGACGAAATGTCGGAAATCGGCATCGCGGGTCACGAGCTCTACATCATGATCGAGGCAGGACTGCGCGATCAGGGTATCGGCGAGCCGCGCCCTCCGTCCCCGTTGCAGAACCCGGGCCCTCAGGAGCCCGGCCCGCTCCCAGTAGCCCTCCGTGACCTCCAGGAGGGGGAGCTGCCCGAACAACTGCTTCACCGCCCGCGAAATCTGTGGATCGCTGAAGAGCTCTGACAGAACGACGGGCGGGAGGATCGCGTGCCTGTGGTTCAGGGCGAGGCCGGTCGCTTCGACGTCGGGTCCTTCATCGCCCTCGAGGTAGGCGATGAAGGAGCTCGAATCGATGGCGATCAACGGCGGTCTTGTCGGAGCTCTTTCAGGTCGATCGAGAACTTGACCTTGCCGCGCAGAGCCCGGAGACGCTCGTAGGCCTCGCTCGCGGCCACCAGCGCCAGCCCTTGGCGGATGGTGCCGGTGACTCCTTCGCCGGTGCGCTCCTGGGCCCGCCGCAGGAGATCGCTGTCGATGTGGACGGTCACTTTCTGAGTCTTCATCGGCGAGAGAATACCAGAATAAATGCCGTAACTCAATACGGCATCCCGGTGAAGCCGGCCTCGTACCGTCGTTGACATCTCCATTCGCCGCGGGTAGAAGAGGCTCACCGCGGCGCACGCCCCGCTGTGCTCTGTGTCACCGAATCTCCAACTCAGGACACCGGTCTCCCTCTGCGAGATCACGGTAGGCACTGCCACCACGCGCGCCCGTCGGCTCCGCCGCACGATCGTGACCATGTATACTCTGCCCCACGATGGAGGAGACGATGATGGCACGGGGCTTCGCAGTGTTCGCCGGCACGACGCCCGAGATCATCCGCGCGTCGGCGCGGGAGGCCGAGGCGCTCGGCTACAGCTCCTTCTGGGTGAACCACCCCGGCGCGACCGATGGGCTGGTCGCGCTCGGCGTGGCGGCGAAGGAGACGCGGCGCATCGAACTGGGCATCGGCGTGAGCCCGCTGCACACGCGCGGACCGGAGAGCATCGTCCAGGGGGTGCGCGCGAACGCGCTGCCTCTCGATCGCCTGCTCCTCGGGGTCGGCAGCCCGAACCCGGATGCCCTCAAGCGGGTGCGCGCGGGGATCGCCGAGCTGCGGGCCCAGCTTCCAGCGCGCCTCATCGTCGCGGCGCTCGGTCCCCAGATGTGCCGTCTGGCCGGAGAGCTCGCCGACGGCGTGCTCTTCAACTGGCTCACGCCCGAGCATGCGCGTCGCTCGGCCGAGCTGGTGCGCGCCGGCGCGGCGGCCGCGGGTCGGCAGCCGCCGAGGCTCTTCGCGTACGTCCGCCTCGCCCTCGGCCCGGCGGCCCTGGACCGGCTGCAGAAGGAGGCAGACCGCTACGCGGCGATCCCGGCGTACGCGGCCAACTTCGCGCGCATGGGGGTGAAGCCGGTGGAGACCGCGATCGCCGCCCAGAGCCCCGACGCCATCGCGCCGGCGCTCGCCAGGTGGCACGGCGCGGTTGACGAGGTCGTCCTCCGCGCCATCACCGGGCAGGACACGGTCGAGGAGAACCTGACGCTGCTCCGGGCAGCGAAGCCCGGTGCTTGAGATCCGCGACCTCGAGGCCGCCTACGGCGACGCCCGGGCGCTCTCGGGAGTGACGCTCGCCATCGGGCCGGGCGAGATCGTCGCCCTGCTCGGCCCGAACGGGGCCGGCAAGAGCACGCTCCTCAAGTCGATCGCGGGACTCCTGCGTCCGCGCGCGGGCACGATCCGCTGGGAGGGTGAGGATCTCTCCCGCGTCGGCCCCCACATGATCGTCGAGCGGGGACTCGCGATGGTGCCCGAGGGGCGCCGCCTCTTCGGCAGCATGAGCGTGGAGGACAACCTCGCGCTGGGCGCCTTCGCCGCGCGCGCGCGGGGGACCCGGCAGGCGAACCTCGAGCGCGTGTTCGCGCTCTTCCCCGACCTGCGCGAGCGCCGCCGGCAGACCGTGCGCGCGCTCTCCGGCGGCCAGCAGCAGATGGTGGCCGTGGGGCGCGCGCTCATGGCCAACCCGCGGCTCCTGATGCTCGACGAGCCCTCGCTCGGGATCGCCCCCCGCCTGGTGCGCTCGATCCTCGAGGCGCTGGTCGAGATCAACCGCGGCGGCGTCGCCGTCTTCCTCGTCGAGCAGAACGTGCAGGCCGCGCTCACCCTCGCCCACCGCGCCTACGTGCTCGAAGGGGGACGCATCGTGGGCGAGGGCAGCGGCGCCGCGCTCCTTCAAGACGCGCACGTCCGCCGCGCCTATCTCGGCCCGCTCGCGGTGCGCGAGCGCTGATCTAGCGCGCGCCGAATGCCTCGCACTTCCACTCGCCGACGCCCTTGACGCCCAGGAACTCCTCGCGCGTGCCCGGGCGCAGGCGCGCCATCTCCCGCAGCGTGGCGTCGCTGAAGATCACGTAGGGCGGCACGCCGCGCGCCTCGGCCAGCTCGCGGCGCAGGCGGCGCAACGCCTCGAACAG
>JBBTPF010000293.1:0-7666 GCA_038066295.1 Candidatus Methylomirabilota bacterium
CATGACGCTCGCCGGCGTCGGGCGTCGCGTCGCCGAGAAGATCGTCCAGTACCGTGAGGCCCACGGACCGTTCAAGAAGGCGGAGGAGATCCGGCGGGTGGAAGGGATCGGCGGCGGCCTCTGGGAGAAGAACCGCGAGCGCATCGTCGTGAAGTGAGCGGGGCGCAGACTTTTTCTTTGGCGCCCGCCGGGCCTGGGGTAGGATGAAGAGAAATCGGCCGGAGCGTCAACAGCGCTCCTTCGGCGTCCCCGCCGACAATTCCGCCGGCGGTTGACGTGGCCGGGCCCCGGGCCGGGAGTCGGCATCCGGTTCTGGGTGGGTGGGAACTGGGCCCGCGTGGCGGCCTTGCCGAGAACAGGAGGTGATCCAGCCGATGTGTACCCCTACGGTGATCTGTGAGGTGGTTGCCTCCTAGGCAGGGTCCACGCTAACTCCGGGTGGAATTGCCTGGGAGTCCAGGCGCCACCGGCCCCGACGGTCCCGCCTCACCAGCGGGGCGGCGCGACGCGCGAGTGACGAGCTTCACGCGCCGCAGCCACCGTCGGGGCTTTTACGTTCTGCCGACCGCTTCCTCCGGCCGGCCGCTCGGGCGCGGCCGCGCTCCTAGTTGAGCGAACCCGCCGCGCGCGGGACCGCGTGGCCCAGATGCCGCTCGATCGCGCGCAGCTGATCGCCCTCCTCCGGCGCCGCGAAGCTGGAGGCGCGCCCGCTCGCCTCGGCGCGCGCGGTGCGGCCGATGCGGTGGATGTAGTCCTCGGGCGTGTGCGGCAGGTCGAAGTTCACGACGTGGGTGATCTCGGGCACGTCGATCCCGCGCGCCGCGATGTCCGTCGCGATGAGCACGCGGTACCGGCCGCTCCGGAAGCCGTCGAGCGCCTCGCGGCGCTGCGACATCGAGCGGTCGGCGTGCAGGCGCGTCACCCGGTGGCCCGCCGCCATGACGGCGCGCGCCACGCGGTCGGCGCGGTGCTTGGTCCGTGTGAAGACGAGCGTCCGGCCGCGCTCCTCGCCGAGGAGCCTCAGGAGGAGCGGCGTCTTCTTCAGCGCCTCGGCGCGGTAGAGGATCTGGGTCACCTTGGCGACGGGCTTGGCCACCACGCCGACCTCGACCCTGACGGGCCGGACGAGATGCTGCCGCACGAGCTTCTCGACCTCGGGGGGCATCGTCGCGGAGAAGCAGAGCGTCTGACGGTCGAGTGGCGTCACGCGGAGGATGCGCTCGACCTGGGGCGCGAACCCCATGTCGAGCATCCGATCGGCTTCGTCGAGCACGACGATCCGGAGCGAGCCGAGGCTCACCGTGCGGCGCTCGATGTGGTCGAAGAGGCGCCCGGGCGTCGCCACGATGACGGCGGGGCGCCTCTGGAGCCCGGTGAGCTGCGGCCCCATGGACTCCCCGCCGATCAGGACGACGGTCTTGATGCCGCGCCCGCCGCAGAGCGTGTCGAAGGCCTCGGCGATCTGGAGCGCGAGCTCGCGCGTCGGGGCCAGCACGAGCGCGCGCGGGCCCCCGCCCCCCAGGGCCGCCGGGCCCCCGCCCGCCCCCGCGAGGCGTTCGATGATCGGGATCGCGAACGCCGCGGTCTTGCCGGTGCCCGTCTGGGCACACCCGATCAGATCGCGGCCTTCGAGGATCGGGCCGATCGCCTGGGCCTGAATGGGCGTTGGAGTGGAATAGCCCGCGCCCGCGACGGCGTCGCGCATGGCGGGCGTGAGCGGAAGATCGGTGAATGAACGGACCATGAGTTTCTGAACCTTTCGGGGTTGTCTGCTAGCTGAGCACCCGGGCCCGTTGCCGGGCCCGGGCGGGAGCGAACAGGGGGGAGCTGCTTACTGAACCTTCCTGACGTTGGCTGCCTGAAGACCCTTCGGGCCGCGAGTCACTTCGAACTCGACCCGGTCACCTTCGGCGAGGCTCTTGAAGCCCTGAGCCTGGATGGCGCTGTAGTGGACGAACACGTCCTCGCCACCTTCCTGAGTGATGAACCCGTACCCCTTTGCATCGTTGAACCACTTCACCTGTCCCTGAGCCATGCTTCGAACCTCTCTTTGGGGGTCTTCAGGCCCCTGGGTGCTCCCGCCATCGTGGCGGGGTTGCCTTCCGGAATTGGAAGGCAAACAAAAACGCCGCGGGACCTGGGTCCGCGCGGCGTGTGTCTCGATCTCTCGCTATCGTTACCTGACTCCGTGTGTACCAGAACCGCAAGCAAGAATGCCACGGCGTCTAGCGCAAGTCAATCGAATTCTATAGGCCGGCTGACGGGTTGAGAGCCGTGCCTGGTGCCGAGCCAGCCGGGGATGGCGACCGAGAAGCGCCCGGCCGTGCCCCCCGCCACGAGGATGTGAATCTCCTCAGACGACGGGAACTTGGAGATGAGGGCGTCGGCTTCGGGCGGCGTCGTTCCGTAGCGCAGGTTCGTGCCCTCGCCGTGGTCGTCGTCGGGCAGGAGCGCGCCGTAGGGGAGGCGCACGGTCTCCCAGAGATGGCGCGCGAGCCGCTCGCGGGTCCAGCCGTCGTCCGCGAAGGTGCGCGCGTGCTCGGGACCGATGACCAGCAAGGTGTGGGAGTAGAGCGGGAAGTGCTTGCTGTTCCACATCCCCGCCATGGACCAGCCGATCGAGCCCGCGAGCGCCCGTGCGGCGCGGCTCGCGTGGTCCGAGATGCCGTGCGGGGCCTCGCCCGCGAAGAGCGTCACCGCGCTCGTGCCCGGCGGGGCACCGCGGCTCACGTGGAAGGGGGGCCACGGGCTCGCCTCCTCGTGCTCTGCGATGCAGTACGTGTAGCGCCCGGGATGGCCGAAGGTGGACATCGAGGTCTCACCAGGCCTGGCGCCGCCGATGTTGATCATGCAGAGGCGCAGCGCCCGGCCGATCGTCGCGTTCGCGCGCCAGCCCGGCCCGAAGACGCCGAAGGAGCTGTTGAGGCCGATGCGCGCGCGCACCGGACCGTTCACGACGACGAGCGGCGCCGCGAAGTGCGTCGAGGCGGACATGCCGTGCAGGTTGAACGCCGGGTCGCACGCGCACTCGGCCGCCGCGAGCACGACGGGCAGGTAGTCGGGGCGACACCCCGCCATCACCGCGTTGATCGCCGCCTTCTCGACGGTGAGCCGACCGTAGTTCGGCGGCATCTCGCCGATCAGCTCGTCGCGGGCGCGGCGCGTTCCCGCGAGCATCCGCTCGACGCGCTCGCGCGTGGGCGGCACGACCGGCAGGCCGTCGGTGACGCCCTTCTCGAACCAGAGCTCGAACTCGTCGGTTGTCATGCGAGCGCCGGAATGCTATACCTGAACGGCATTTCTCGCCACCACCCGATGAAGAAGAAGGAGTAGAGCCATGCGACCCCTCATCGCAGCGATCCTGGCCCTGGCGCTCATCGCCCTCGGCGCCGCCGACCCGGCGGCCGCGCAGCAGTACAAGCCCGAGTTCAAGAACAGCCTCGTCGTCGGACCGTCCGGGCCCTGGGGCGAGGCGGCGATCAAGTTCGCCGAGCTCCTGAAGGAGCGGACCCAGGGCCGGATCAACGTGAAGAACTACTTCGCCGGGCAGCTCTTCGCGGGCAAGCAGACGAACGAGTTCACCCTCCTGAACCAGGGCGTCGCCGACTTCGCCTTCGGCTCGACGATCAACTGGTCGCCGCAGGTGAAGGAGCTGAACCTGTTCGCCATGCCGTTCATGTTCGCCTCCTACAAGGCGCTCGACGCCGTGCAGGCGGGCGAGCCCGGGCAGAAGCTCTTCAAGATCATCGAGTCGAAGGGCGTGATCCCGCTGGCATGGGCCGAGAACGGCTTCCGGCAGGTCACCAACGGCAAGCGGCCCGTGCGCAAGCCCGAGGACATGAAGGACCTGAAGATCCGGGTCGTCGGCTCGCCGATCTTCATCGACACCTTCCGGGCCCTCGGCGCCAACCCGGTGAACATGAACTGGGGCGAGGCGCAGCAGGCGTTCCAGCAGGGCACGGTGGACGGCCAGGAGAACCCGGTCGTCAGCGTCATCATTCCCTTCAAGCTGTGGACGTCGCAGAAGCACCTCACGGCCTGGCACTACGCGATCGACCCCGTCATCGTCGCCGTCTCCAAGCTCACATGGGACGCCCTCTCGCCGGCGGACCGGGAGATCGTCCGGAAGACCGCGGTCGAGATGGCGGCGTGGGAGAAGGCCGGCGCGCGCAAGGGGCTCGAGGACTCCACCGCGGCGTACGACGAGCTGAGGAAGAACGGCATGGAGGTCGTGATGCTCACGTCCGCGGAGCTGGCCGCCTTCCGCGAGAAGACGCGCCCGGTCTACGACAAGTGGGTCAACGAGGTGGGCGTGGATCTCGTCAAGGCCGCGGAAGCGATCGTCGCGAAGACGAAGTAAGGTGCCGCGGCTCACGGACCGCCTCGAGGAGGGGGCCTGCGTCCTCGTCTTCGGGGTCATGACGGCGGTGGCGCTCGTCAACGTCATCACCCGGTACGTGATCCGCTACTCGCTGGCGTTCACCGAGGAGCTCGTGGTGAGCCTGTTCGTCTGGCTCACGCTCCTCGGGACCGCCGTCGCCTTCCGCGAGGGCTCGCACCTCGCGTTCACGTGGCTGATCGAGCGCTCGCCGCGCGCGATCCGCCGCTTCTCGCTCTGGCTCTCGACCGCGCTCAGCCTCGTGCTGTTCATCGCGCTCGTCTACTACGGTGTGCTGCAGATCCAGAACGAGCGCCTCATGGGCACGACCTCGGAGGCGCTCGCCATCCCGCAGTGGTGGTACACGGCGGGCATCCCGGTGTTCGGCGCGCTCGTCATCGCGCGCGTCCTCCAGTCCGCCCGGCGCGCCCACCGGCGCCTCGGCGAATGATCGAGCCCGGCCTCTTCCTGTTCGGCCTCTTCCTCCTGCTGCTCTTCGCCGGCGTGCCGATCCTCACGTCCGTCGGCGTGACGGCGCTCCTGTTCCTCTGGCAGTTCAACCTCGGGCTCCAGGTGACGGCGTCGAACGTGTACGCGAACATCGCGAAGTTCCCGCTCCTCGCGATCCCGTTCTTCATCCTGGCGGGATTCGTCATGGACCGCGTGGGGCTCTCCCGGGGGCTCGTCCATCTCCTGAACCTCCTGATCGGCCCGGTGCGGGGCGGGCTCGGCCTGGTCGCGGTCGGCGGCTGCGTCTTCTTCGGCGCGATCTCCGGCACCGGCCCCGCCGACACCGCCGCCATCGGCACCGTGATGATCCCCGCGATGGTGCGCCGCGGTTACGCGGTCGGCTTCGCGGCGGCGCTGGTGGCGGCGGCGGCGACGACGGACGTCCTGATCCCGCCGAGCGTCGCCTTCGTCGTGTACGCCGTCATCACCGAGACGTCCGTCTCACGGCTCTTCGCCGCCGGCGTGATCCCCGGTCTCCTCATGGGGCTCGCGCTCATCGTCCCCGTGGTCTGGATCTCGCGCCGCCGCGGCTGGGGCGGGGAGCCCTGGGGGACGCCGCGCGAGATCCTGGCCGCGGCATGGGAGGCGAAGTGGGGGCTGGTGGCGCCGGTGGTGATCCTGGGCGGGATCTACGGCGGCGTGTTCACGCCCACCGAGGCGGCGGTGGTGGCGGTGGCGTACGGGCTCTTCGTCGGCTTCGTGGTGTTCCGCAATCTGCGAGCGCGCGACCTCTACGGCATCTTTCTCGAGGCGGCGGTGGCGACGTCGGTCGTGATGATCGTGGTCGCGTTCGCGGGGCTCTTCTCCTGGACCGGCTCCACGCTGGGCGTGATGGACCGGGCGGCGAAGGCGCTCCTCGGGTTCAGCGACAACCCCTACGTCATCCTGCTGCTCCTCAACGTCATGCTGATCGTCGCCGGGATGCTCCTCGACGCCATCTCGATCTACTACGTTTTCTTGCCGATCTTCCTGCCCCTGATGAAGCAGTTCGGCTGGGACCCGGTCTGGTTCGGCGTGATGATGACGGTGAACCTCGCGATCGGCACCGTCACCCCGCCGGTTGCCGTGAACCTCTACGTGGCGGCGCGGATCGCGAACACCTCGATGGAGGAAGTCTCGCGCTGGGTCCTGCCGCTGTTCGCGGCGCTGCTCGCGGCGCTGGCCCTCGTCGTCTACGTCCCCGCCCTGAGCCTCTGGCTCCCCGACGCGCTCGGCATCCGCTGAACACGGAAGTGGCTCGATCCAGTCGCCGGCGCTGACATCGTGACGACTGACGTCACAGCGGTGCCATCCTGAACGCGACGACGGGCACGCGCTTCCTCGCGCCACCCGTTCCACCCGCCCTCCAGGCGATCGTGGGGGCGGGCGGTCTCGTCCCCTACGTCCGGAGCCGACTCGACGCCGGAACCCGCTGAAAATCTGTCATTTTTCCGGAAGCCATGGGCTCGACCCCCCTGTCACGGAGCCGACGTTGGCCCTAAGGGCCCGGAAAAACGGACTTTTCCTTTCTCGCTGGCACGGACTGTGCTAGTGTAGGACGCCTTAGCGGAAAGCGATCACCCGGAAACGATGGAGCGCTGATGTTCTACAACCTGCTGGCCGGTATGTTCTCGAACGATCTCGCCGTCGATCTCGGCACCGCGAACACGCTCGTCTACGTGCGCGGCGAGGGCATCGTGCTCAACGAGCCGTCCATCGTCGCGATCCACCAGGCCGACCACTCGGTGCTCGCGGTGGGCCACGAGGCCAAGGCGATGCTCGGGCGCACGCCCGGCAACATCGTCGCGATCCGCCCGCTGAAGGACGGCGTCATCGCCGACTTCGACGTGACCGAAAAGATGCTCCACTACTTCATCTCGAAGGTGCACCGGCGGCGGACGCTCGTGCGGCCGCGCATCGTCATCGGCGTGCCGTCGGGGATCACGCAGGTCGAGAAGCGCGCCGTGCGCGACTCCGCGATGCAGGCGGGCGCGCGCGAGGTGTACCTGATCGAGGAGCCGATGGCGGCGGCGATCGGCGCCGGGCTGCCGATCCAGGAGCCGGGCGGCAACATGATCGTGGACGTCGGCGGCGGCACCACGGAGGTCGCCGTGATCTCGCTCTCCGGTATCGTCTACGCCAAGTCGGTGCGGATCGCCGGCGACGAGATGGACGAGGCGATCATCCAGTACATCCGCAAGCACTACAACCTGCTGGTCGGCGAGCGGCGCGCGGAGGAGATCAAGGTCACGCTCGGCTCGGCGTACCCGATGGGCGCCGACCGTCGCACCATGGAGGTCAAGGGGCGCGACCTCATCGACGGCATCCCGAAGACGGTCGTGATCACGGACGAGGAGATCCGCGAGGCGCTCCGCGAGCCGGTGATGACGATCGTCGAGACCGTCCGCACGTGCCTCGAGCGGACACCGCCCGAGCTGGCGGCGGACATCGTGGACAAGGGCATCGTGATCACGGGCGGCGGGGCGCTGCTCCGCGGCCTGGACCACCTACTGCGCCAGGAGACCAATCTCCCCGTCACCCAGGCCGACGACCCGCTGTCGTGCGTCGCGCTCGGCACGGGGAAAGTGCTCGACGAGCTGGATCTTCTCAAGAAGGTGGCGATCCCCGCCTAGCGCGCGAGCCGGCGTTCGGTAGCTGGAGGGCGGAGGGTGAGGACTCGGAAGCTGACCCTGCTGGTCGCGGCGCTCGCCGTCTGCCTGCTCCTCCTCACGCTCCAGACTCGGGGCTACGGCGCCCGCGCGGGCGACCTGGTCGCCGCGGTGACCACGCCGGTCCAGG
>JBBTPF010000294.1:0-1352 GCA_038066295.1 Candidatus Methylomirabilota bacterium
TCGGGGCTACGGCGCCCGCGCGGGCGACCTGGGCGCCGCGGTGACCACGCCGGTCCAGGCCGGCCTCGCCAAGGCGCACCGCGCGGCCGTCGCCGTCTGGGAGACTTACCTGGACTGGAAGAACGTGCGCGCGGAGAACCGGCGCCTGCGCGCGGAGAACCAGCGGCTGCGCGTCGAGGCCCTCCGCGTCTCCGAGACCGACGATGAGAATCGGCGCCTCCGCCGCCTGCTCGCGCTCCAGGAGCGGCTCCCCCTCGCGACCGTGTCCGGCGAGGTCATCGCGCGCGAGTGGGGCGGCTGGATTCGCGCGCTCACCGTGAACCGCGGCCGCGGCGACAACATCGCGCGCCTCGCGGCGGTGATCTCGCCCGACGGCCTCATCGGGCGCATCGTCGAGGTGCGGCCGGGCGCGTCCGTCATCCAGGTCCTCACGGACCCGACGTCCACGGTCGGGGCTCACGTCGTGCGCACGCGGACGCCGGGCATCGTGGAGGGTGACCCGCGCGGCAGGCTCCGCTTCAAGTACATGGCGCGAGCCGGCGCCGCGATCCAGGTCGGCGACGTGCTCGTCACCTCGGGGCAGGGCGGGTTGTTCCCGCGAGGCATCCCGATCGGCCGGGTGCGGGCGATCGACGACCGTGGCTCCGCGCTCTTCCACTACGCGGTCCTGGCGCCGGCCGTGGACTTCGCGCGGGTGGACGAGGTGCTGCTGATCACCGGCGACGCGCGGCCGGACCTCACCGCCTACTTCCCGAGCGACGGCTGATGCGCGCGCTGCTCGCGCTCACCGTGTTCGGCGGGGGCGTCGCCCACGCGACCCTGGCGCCCGCGCTGCGGATCGCGGGCGTCACGCCCGACTTCCCTCTGATCGTCGTGGTGCTGCTGGCGCTGCGCCGCGGCGCGGAGTTCGGCTGCGTCGCGGGCTTCGCCGCCGGCCTGCTTCAAGATACGGCGGGCGGCGGGCTCATCGGCGTGCAGGCGCTGACGAAGGCCGTGATCGGCTTCGCGATCGGCGCGGCGGGGAGCCGCCTCCGCGTCACGCAGTCGCTCGTCCAGGTCCCCGGGCTCGTGATCCTGACGGTCGCCGAGGGGCTCGCGCGCTTCGCGCTCCTCCAGATGTTCCGCTTCCCGGCGCCGTTCGGCGAGCTGATGCTCTACGTCGTGCTCCCGCAGGCGCTCTACAACGGGTTCCTGGGCGCCGCGCTCGTTGCGGCCCTCGCGTGGGTCGAGTCGCTGCGCGCCCGGGCGTCGTGAGCGTCCGCGCATGAGCCGCATCTTCGGCCGCCGGTCGCTGCCCGGCCGCCGGGATGCCGCTCAGCAGCGCATCATGCTCGTCGCCGCCGCGGTCACGG
>JBBTPF010000295.1:0-1341 GCA_038066295.1 Candidatus Methylomirabilota bacterium
CGCGCCCGGGTGCTGAAGTGGCCCGCACCGGGAGGACCCCATGGCCGAGATCGTCGCCGCAGCACTCACGGCGCACGCGCCCCTGATCACCGGGAAGCCGGAGATCGCGAGGCCCGAGCAGCGGGACCGGCTCTACGCCGGCTTCCACGAGCTGCGCCGGCGGCTCGCCGCCGCGCGCCCCGACCTCCTGGTGATGTTCGTGAACGACCACCTCCAGAACTTCCCCTACAGCAACCTGCCGGCGTTCTGTGTCGGCCTCGCGGCGACCTACGACGCGCCGAGCCCGGGCGGCGCGCGCCTGATGCGGATCCCGCCCCGGAAGGTCCGGGGCGCGCCGGACTGGGCGATGGCGCTCCTCGAGGCCGGCCTCGCCGGGGGCTTCGACTTCGCGTATTCCTACGAGATCGAGAGCTGGGACGAGCTGTCCGTGCCGCTGCACTTCCTGGACCCGGAGGGCGGCCTGCCGGTGGCGACGATCTACACGAACTGCGGAGCGCCCCCGCTGCCGACTCTCCGGCGCTGTCACCAATTGGGCGCCTTCGTCGGCGACTTCATCCGGTCCCGGCCCGCGACGGAGCGCGTCGCGCTCCTCGCCACCGGCGGGATCTCGCACTGGGTGGGCACGCCCGAGACCGGCCGGATCCACCCCGAGTGGGACCACCGCGTGCTGGACCACGTGGTCCGCGCGGACGTGGAGCCGCTCCTGCGCTGGACGTGGGCCGAGATCGGGCGCGACGGCGGGAACGGCGGGCAGGAGATTCGCAACTGGGTCGCGCTGCTCGGCGCCGTCCCCGGCTGGAAGGGCGAGGTCCTCGCCTACGAGCCGGTCGCGGAGTGGATCACCGGCTGCGCGACGGTGTGGGTGCGCCCATGATCCAGACCTCGTACGCTCTCAACAAGCTCCTGACCGCGATCGCCCGCCAGCACGCGACGAAGGAGCGGCTCACCGACGACGATCTCGCCGGCCACGACCTCACCGAGGACGAGCGCGCGGCGCTCAAGGCGGGCGACATCACGGCCCTCTACCACCTCGGCGCCAATCCCTATCTGATCCGCCGGGTGTTCAGGCCCCGCTTCCCGATCTGACCCTCGGACCGCCTGATCGACCTCCAGTCCCGGGAGCCGGACCGCGCCGGATGCTGGAGGTGTGGCTGGACAGGTGACGGGACGCCCCGGGGGAGTTTTGAGCCACCGGGAACCGTCCTCGACCTCCGGCGGTTTATTGCGCTGACTACGCGATCACGTTCTATCCCGGATGATTCATGCCGAACGGTCCCCGCGGAGGTCGGACGGTGGCACACGGAGCGCAGCCTCGGGAGGGGTCGACGAGACCCGTTCCCG
>JBBTPF010000296.1:0-5579 GCA_038066295.1 Candidatus Methylomirabilota bacterium
TGGAGAAGGAGATCCAACCCTGAAGCCATGAAGGACCTCGCCGCCGTCGAACGCGTTTCGCGCGCCGAGCTCACGCGGCTGCAGCTCGGGCGACTTCAAGAGTGCGTGGCGCGAGCCGCGGCGCGCGTGCCGCTCTATCGTGAACGTCTCCGCCAGGCGGGCGCCAGCGCCAACGACATCCGGTCGCTCGACGACCTGAAGCGGCTGCCGTTCACGGCCAAGAGCGATTTCCGGGACACGTACCCGTTCGGGATGCTCGCGGTGCCGATGGACGAGATCGTGCGCATCCACGCCTCGTCGGGCACGACGGGCAAGCCGACGGTCGTGGCGTACACGCGGCGCGACCTCCAGACGTGGAGCGAGGTGATGGCGCGCACCGTGATGGCCGGGGGCGTCGGGCCCGGCGATGTCGTCCAGAACGCGTACGGCTACGGGCTCTTCACCGGCGGCCTCGGGTTCCACTACGGGGCCGAGCTGGTCGGGGCGGCGGTGATCCCGATCTCCGGCGGCTTCACCGAGCGCCAGCTCCTGGCGCTCCGGGACTTCGGCTCGACGGTGCTCTGCGCGACGCCCTCGTACGGTCTGCACCTCGCCGAGGCCGTCGAGGAGGCGGGCATCGACCCGAAGACGCTCAAGCTGCGCGTCGGCTTCTTCGGCGCCGAGCCGTGGACCGAGGGGATGCGCCGGGCGCTCGAGTCGCGCCTGAACCTGATGGCGCTGAACACCTACGGGATCAGCGAGGTCATGGGGCCCGGCGTGTCGGTGGAATGCTCCGAGCGCCGGGGGATGCACGTCGCCGAGGACCACTTCCTGGCCGAGATCGTGGACCCCGCGACGCTCCAGCCCGTGGCGCGTGGCGTCCAGGGCGAGCTCGTCATCACCACGCTCACGAAGGAGGCGCTCCCGCTCATCCGCTACCGGACGCGCGACCTCACGTCCATGGACCCGGAGCCCTGCGCGTGCGGACGCGTGCTCGTGCGCATCGGCCGGATCACGGGGCGCACCGACGACATGCTGATCATCCGCGGCGTCAACGTCTACCCCTCGCAGGTCGAGCACGCGCTCACGCAGGTGGCCGGTGTCGAGCCGCACTACCTCCTGGTCATCCGCCGGGCGGACATGCTCGACTCGCTCGAGGTGCGCGTCGAGGCGACGGCCGCGGTCGCCGCCGCGGGCCCGGACGCGATGCGGGGGATCGCCGCGCAGGCCAAGCGGAAACTTCACGAGGTCATCGGCCTCACGGCCGACGTCGACGTCGTGCCGCCGAAGACGATCGAGCGCTCCATCGGCAAGGCCAAGCGCGTCGAGGACCTCCGGCCGAGGGATTGACCCATGAGCGACTTCAAACTGATCCGCTTCGTGGAGCAGTACGACGTGGCGCGGCTCTCGCTGGCGCGGCCGCCACTCAACATCATGACGATCGAGATGATGGGCGAGATCAACCGGGCGCTCGCCCGCGCCGCGATGAACCCGTCGCTGAAGGTCCTGGTGATCGGCGGGGAGGGCAAGGCCTTCTCGGCCGGCGTCGCCGTCGAGGACCACGTGGGCGACCGGGTGAAGCCGATGCTCGACACGTTCCACCAGATCTTCCGCGGGCTGCGCGCTCTGGAGTGCATGACCCTCGCGGCCGTTCAGGGCGCCGCACTCGGCGGCGGGGCGGAGCTGGCGACGTTCTGCGACATCGTGGTCGCGAGCGAGGCGGCGACCCTCGGGCAGCCGGAGGTGAGGGTCGGGGTCTTCCCGCCCATCGCGGCACTGCACTACCCGAAGCGCGTGGGGCTCGCGCAGACGCTCCGCCTCCTCTGCTCGGGCGAGACGATCGGCGCGGTCGAGGCTCAGCGGATCGGTCTGGTGGACCGCGTGGTCCCCGCCGACAAGCTCCCCGAGGCCGTGGACGCGGAGGTGGAGCGGTTCAGGGCGCAGAGCGCGGTCGTGCTCCGGCTCACGAAGCGCGCAGTGTGCGACTCGGCCGGCGTCGCCTTCGACGAGGCGCTCGCCACGCTCGAGGAGCTGTACCACCGCGAGCTGATGACCACGGAGGACGCGGCCGAGGGGCTCCGCGCCTTCATCGAGAAACGGAAACCGGTCTGGAAGGATCGCTAATGTCCCGACTCCGAAGTTCGCCGACAGGTCTGCGGCTCCGGCAACCCGCAGAAGCCACGGTTCCGGGGAGCGTGCCCCCCGCCCCGCCCCGCGCAGCGGGTTCACCAACTTCCGACTCAGGACGTTAGGAGGAGATACCGTGAAGCTCAAGGGCAAGACCGCGCTCGTGACCGGGGCGGGCCAGGGGATCGGCCGCGCCATCGCGCTGGCGCTCGCCAGGGACGGCGCCCAGGTCGCCGTGCTCGACGTCGTGAAGGAGAACGCCGAAGCCGTGCGGCGCGAGATCGAGGCGCTCGGCGTCAAGGGGCTGGTGCTCGTCGTGGACGTCCGCAAGCGCGCGGAGGTCGGGCGCGCGGTCGCGGAGCTCATCGCCCAGTGGGGCCAGCTCGACATCGTCGTCAACAACGCGGGCTGGGACAGGATGCAGCCCTTCCTCGAGGGCGACGAAGAGACCTGGGACAAGATCATCGAGATCAACTTCAAGGGCACGCTCTACGTCCTGAAGGCGGCGCTCCCGCACATGGTCCAGCGGGGCGGCGGCCGTGTCATCAACATCGCGTCCGACGCCGGCCGCGTCGGGTCCTCCAACGAGGCCGTCTACGCGGGGACCAAGGGCGCGCTCATCGCGTTCTCCAAGACGATCGCGCGCGAGGTGGCGCGCCACGGGATCACCGTCAACGTGGTATGCCCCGGGATCACCGAGACGGCGCTGCTCCAGGGCATGCGGGAGGAGTCGCCGAAGAACGCGAAGGTCATCGAGGCGATCGGTCGCGCGATCCCGCTCGGCCGGACCGGCCAGCCGGAGGACATCGCGGCGGCGGTCGCATTCCTGGCCTCGCCCGAGGCGAACTACATCACCGGCCAGACGCTGAGCGTCAGCGGCGGCCTGACGATGGTCTGAGTGGGGAGACCCCCCCCTCAGACTCCCCCGGCAGACAACGCAAGAGGAGAGAGACCATGAGTGACCGACCGAAGGCGATCGACATCATGTACTACGTCGCGACGCCGGAGTTCATCGCCAAGTGGACCGACGCGAAGAAGGGCGAGCTGATCTGCCGGATGGAGCGCGCGATCGGCAGCCTGCCCCAGTTCGAGTCCATCCCGACGATGCTCAAGAAGATGGACGAGGCCGGCGTGGAGAGGGTGTTCATCACCCAGACGAAGATGTGGTCGTACTGGAACAAGTGGATGTACATGGACACGCAGCTCGAGGAGGTGCTCCAGTACACCGAGAAGTACCCGGACCGCTTCGTCGGGCTCGCCGGCTACAACCCGTTCCGCATCAAGGAAAGCCTGGGCGAGATCGAGCGGGCGGTGACCGAGCACGGCTTCAAGGGCGTCTACGTCCACATCTACGGCTTCGACATCCCGCTCCACGACAAGAAGATGTACCCGCTCTACGCGAAGTGCGTGGAGCTGGACGTGCCGGTGTCGGTGCAGGCCGGGCACGTGCTCGAGTCCATGCCGAGCGAGCACGGACGGCCGATCTACCTCGACTACATCGCCGCCGACTTCCCCAGCCTCCGCCTCCTGGGCGCGCACACCGGCTGGCCGTGGGTCGAGGAGCTGATCTCCGTCTGCTACAAGTGGGACAACGTCTGGTTCGGCGTGGACGCCTGGATGCCGAAGTACCTCAAGCCCGAGATCATCAACTACATCAACAGCCGCATGGGCATGGACCGGGCCGTGTGGGGCACCAACGGCCTGCCGTGGAAGGAGAGTCTCGACCAGGTGGACGGCCTTGGCCTCAAGCCCGAAGCGCGGCAGAAGCTGATCCGCGACAACGCGCGCGAGCTGTTCAAGCTGTAGCCGTAGCGGGCGGAGGCCCGCCGCGAGAGAGGAGGGCGCGATGAATCCCTGGATTGTCCTGCTCGCTCTCGTCCTGGTGGCTCTGGTATACGTCGCGGCGCCGGTCGGCGCCGCGACGCTGGCGCACTATCGGCGGCCCTGGCGCCTGAAATGTCCGCGCGCCGGGACCGAGGCGCAGATCAAGGTGCACGCGCTGAGGGCGGCGGTCACGGAGGTGCTCGGGCGCGGCGGGCCGAGCATCGAGCGCTGCTCGCTCTGGCCGGCGCAGCGGGGGTGTCGGGAGGAGTGCCTCGAGCTGCCGACGACCGAATTGCGGCCGGTCCGTTAGCGCGCATCATTCACGAACGGTCGTTGCGTGTGGCGGGCGGGGCCTGGCGCAGGGTGCAGCCCCCACGGGGCCGGCTCCGTGGGGGCATCAACCTGCCTTCTTGACTCTGACCTCGATCCTGCCCGATGGGGGAAGAGCCAGGCCCCTGGCTACCCTGACGAGAACCCATTCCTCGACGACTTCCGCGAGCCGGTCCCGGCATTCCTCGAGCGTGTCACCCGTCGCTAGCACGCCTCGGCGGCGAGGCACCTCCGCGCAGAACGTGCCGTCCTGCAGCTTGTGATACCGAGCCCTCCGGAGAGCGGTCTCGACGTACGCTCGAATCATGCGGGAGTCCTCTCGTGAGGCCCGAAGCCTCGAGCTCCTGCGCGCTGGCCACAACCCTCCACGACTCGCCGACCCGCCAAGAGCAGTGCGATGTTCGTAGACCCTGACCGGGATCATAACCGGGCTCCGTCCCCGGGTGTGTAATGAGCGCAGGACCGTCCGACGGAGGAGATCGATGATGGGGCCGACCGACATCCTGCGCGAGGAGCACCGCGTCATCTTGAACACGCTGAGCGCCCTGGAGACGGCGGCGAGCCGCCTCGCGGGCGGGCCCGCGCTTCCCGACGGCTGGTGGGAGCGGATCATCCATTTCCTGAAATCGTTCGCCGACCGGAACCACCACGCCAAGGAGGAGAGCCTGCTCTTTCCCGCCCTGGTCAAGGCGGGCGTGCCGTCCGAGGGCGGGCCCATCGGGGTGATGCTCGAGGAGCACGTCCAGGGACGCGCCCTGATCCAGAGGATGGCGACGGCCGGGGATGCCGCCCCGCGGGCCAAGGCCGCCCAGGATTACGTCCGCCTGCTGCGCGATCACATCGCGAAGGAGGACGGCGTTCTCTGGCCGCTCGCGGAGGCGGTGCTCGATGAGCCACTCCAGCAGTCGCTCCTGCGCGAGTTCCGGAACGTCGAAGCCGAGCAGGGCCGCGACGCCTCGATCGACTCCGCGGAAGCGGTCGTGAAGGAGCTCGGCGCCGCCCTCGGGTAGGATCGCCGCCGCGTCGCACCGACGCGCGGTCGCCCGCGACCCCGATACGTTCACCGCCCCTCAGCGCGCGACGAGCATCCAGACGCCGATCGCGATGAAGGCGAGCCCGGCGACGATCCTGAGGTGCTCCGGGGCGATCCAGCTGCCGATGCGGGCGCCGATCAGGACGGCCACCAGGCTCGAGACGACCAGCGCCGAGGCTGAGGCGGCGAACACCCCGGCGCGGCTCACGTGGGGGTTCGTCGCGAAGAGGAGTGGCCCGCGTCCTGTCGTCGGCGAGAACTAGCCGACCAGCGCGGCCGCTCGCGA
>JBBTPF010000297.1:0-2971 GCA_038066295.1 Candidatus Methylomirabilota bacterium
GCGCCCGCGGTCGCGAGCGCGTGCCGCCAGCTCGTCGCGAGCGCAAGCGGCGGGAGCAGCAGCGCTGCGGCGAGGCCGCCGAGCGTGAGCCCCGTCTGCTTGACGCCCATCGCCATGCCGCGACGGCGCGGCGGGAACCACTCGACGATCGCCTTGCCGGTCGTGGGATTCAGCACGCTGAAGCCGAAGCCGCCCACGACGAGGAACGCGAGCAGGGCCGGGAATCCGCCGGCGAGTGCGGCCAGCACCACCATCGTGCCGGTCAAGAGCTGGCCGAGGCCGAGCGTGAAGCGGACGCCGAGGCGGTCGGCGAGCCAGCCGGCGGGCAGGGACATGAGGACGCCGCCGAGATAGATCGCCGGCAGGAAGAGGCCCGCCTGGAAGCGCGAGAGCCCGAGCGCGTCGAGCAGAAAGGGCGCGAGGGGCGCGACCGAGAGCGCCGTCAGCGCGCCGAGGCCTTGGGCCAGCGTGATGAGCGCCAGCATCGGCCAGGGCGACATCAGGCGCCGCGCAGAAGCGTCTCGGCCGCCTCCATGAGCGTCTCCGACAGCGTCGGATGGGTGTGGATCGTCGCCGCGAGGTCCTCGACGGTGAGCGCGGTCTCGACGGCGAGCGCGCCCTCGGCGATGAGCTCGCCCGCGCCCGGACCGACGATGCCCACGCCGAGCACCCGCCCGGCCTCGGGGTCGGCGAGGATCTTGGTGAGGCCGTCGGCGCGACCGAGCGTGGCCGCGCGCCCGGACGCCGCCCACGGGAACTTCGCGACCTTGACCGCGCGTTTGGCGCGCTCGGCCTCACGCTCGGTGAGACCGCACCAGGCGACCTCGGGATCGGTGAAGACGACCGCGGGGACCGCGACGTTGTCGAACGCCGCCGGGCTGCCGGTGATCGCTTCTGCCGCAACGACGCCCTGGCGCATCGCGCGATGGGCGAGCATCGGCTCGCCGGTGACGTCGCCGACCGCGTAGATCAGGGGGTCGGCCGTGCGGCACCGGTCGTCCACGGCGATGAAGCCGTGCGCATCCGGCCGGACGCGCGTCGTCTCGAGCCCGAGCCCGGCGCTCACCGGCCGCCGGCCCACGGCGACCAGCACGCGGTCGAAGGCGACCGTGTCCCCGTCGGAGAAGCGCGCCTCGATCAGTGCGCCCTTCTCGCGCAGCGCCGTGACCTTCGTGTTGAGGCGTGTCTTGACGAAGAGCTTCTCGCAGCGGCGCGCGAGCGGCTGGACGAGGTCGCGGTCCACGCCCGGCAGGAGGCCGTCCAACATCTCGACGAGCGTGACCTTGCTGCCGAGCGCCGCGTACGCCTGGCCCAGCTCGAGGCCGATGTAGCCCCCGCCGATCACGAGCAGGCGCTCGGGCACGTCGGGAAGCTCGAGCGCTGCAGTGGAGTCCATCACGCGCTCGCTCGCGAGGCTGACGCCGGGCAGGGGCGCGGGCAGGGACCCCGTCGCCACGATCGCGTGCTTGAAGCGGATCTTCTGCGGCGCGGCGCCTTCGACGCGGAGCGAGCGGGAGTCCTCGAACACCGCGCGGCCGCCGACGACCTCGACGCCCTTGCCCTTCGCGACGGAGGCGAGACCGCGCGCGAGCTTGCCGACGACGCGCTCACTCTTCCATTTCCGGAGCGGATCGAGCGCGATGCGCGGCTCGCCGAAGTCCACGCCGAACTCCTTCGCGCGCTCGGCCTCGCCGAGCACCGCGGCGACGTGGAGCAGCGCTTTCGACGGGATGCAGCCCTCCCAGAGGCAGGCGCCGCCGAGCCGCTTGCCCGCATCCACGACGACCGCCTCGAGCCCCAGCTCGGCGCACCGAAACGCCGCCGTGTAGCCGCCGGGCCCGCCGCCCACGACGGCCACATCCACCTCGATCACGAGATCGCCCATCACCATGGCGTTGGTCCTTGGTGGGTATGCATCACGCCGGATTCAGGCGAACGAGGTCGGCGGCCAGCTCGGGGAATCGCTCGTTCCTCCCCTCGGCCCAGCGATAGTCCACGAGCACGTTCTGGCCCTCGGTCCAGCCGAGGCGCCTGAGCTCGTCGCGGAAGGGCGCGAGTAGCCTCGGGGGCGTTTGCTGTGCGCCCACGTGGGGCGCCACGACGGCCACGGCCAGGAGCGCCGCCCCGCCGGCGAGGCCGGCGAACGCGGGAACCGTGCGGTTCACCACTCGAGGAGGAGCTGCTCGGGTCGCTCGAGACGCCGCACGATGGCGGCGGCAAAGCGCGCGCCGTCGGCGCCGTCGGCGACGCGGTGGTCGAAGGTGAGCGTGAGCGGCAGGAGCACGCGCGGGACGATCTGTCCCTCGAGAACCACGGGCTCCGGGCGCGCGCGGGCGACGCCGAGGATCGCGACCTCCGGGTAGTTGATGATCGGGATCGCGCCCGTCCCGCCGAGCGCGCCAATGTTGGTGATCGTGAACGTCCCGCCGCGCAGGTCCTCCAGTGTCGCCTTGCCGTCGCGCACCCGCTGCGCGAGCGCCGCGAGCTCGCGCTGGAGGTCGAGCAGCGGCTTCTTGTCCACGTCGTGGATCACGGGGACGATCAGGCCGCGGCCGGTCGCCACCGCCACACCGAGGTGGTAGTAGCGCTTGAGGATCAGCTCGCCCGCGGCCGGGTCGAGGCTCGCGTTGAACTGCGGGTGCTCCCGGAGCGCGAGCGCCGCGGCCTTCAGGAGAAAGCTGGTCAGCGTGAGGGTCACGCCGCGCTTCTGCGCCTCCTCCACGTTCCGGAGGATGATCGCGTCGAGCTCGGTGATGTCGGCGCGGTCGAAGTGCGTCACGTGCGGGATGAGCGTCGCCGAGAGCGTCATACGCTCGGCGATCGTGCGGCGGAGATGCGAGAGCGCCTGGCGCTCGATCGGGCCCCACTGCTCGAACTTCGGCAGCGCCGGCGGCTCGACGCCGACGGGCGCCAGCGGCTTGGCGACGGCGGGCCGCTCGGGCGCAGCACGCTCGACTGGGGGCGCCGTCGG
>JBBTPF010000298.1:0-4152 GCA_038066295.1 Candidatus Methylomirabilota bacterium
TGCACGGGCGGCTTCTACAACAACTACTCGACGGTCCAGGGCATCGACACGATCATCCCGGTGGACGTCTACATCCCGGGGTGCCCGCCGCGGCCCGAATCCGTCATCGACGGGCTCATGAAGCTCCAGGACAAGATCGCGGCTCAGGCCCAGAGGTATTAGGCGCGTGGACGGGGCGGCGATCCTCGCGGAGCTCGAGCGCCGGTTCGGCGCTGACATCGTCGAGACCCACGATCATCGGGGCGACCACACGACGGTCGTCACGCGCGAGGCGGTGCCGCGCCTGCTCGCCGTCTGCCGCGACGAGCCGTCGCTGGCGTTCGACGTGCTCATGGATCTCACCGCGGTGGACTACCTCAGGCACGCCGGCCGCGAGGACGGGCCGCGCTTCGAGGTCGTCTACCATCTCTACTCGCTCGCGCACAACCACCGGCTGCGGGTGAAGGTTCGGGTGGACGAGGACGACGCGGTCGTCCCGAGCGCCGTCCCGCTGTGGCCGATCGCCAACTGGTTCGAGCGCGAGGTGTGGGACATGTTCGGGGTGCGCTTCAGCGGGCACCCCGACCTCCGGCGCCTCCTCATGTACGAGGAGTTCGTCGGGCACCCGCTGCGGAAGGACTACCCGATCGAGCGGCGCCAGCCCCTGATCGGCCCGACGATCTAGGACGGCGATGGCGGACACGGCGCGGCGCGAGTTCATGCTGGGGGAGGGGAGCGGCACCGGCGGCGGGAGCCAGAACCTCCACGTCGGGATGGGGCCGGCCCACCCCGCGATGCACGGGATCATCCGCATCACGACCGAGCTCGACGGCGAGGTGATCGTCAAGGCCGACGTCGAGATCGGCTACCTGCACCGCGCGTTCGAGAAGGACTGCGAGCAGGGCGGCTGGAACAACGCGATGCCGTACACCGACCGGCTCAATTACGTCTCGCCGCTCATCAACAACTTCGGCTACTGCTCCGCGGTCGAGAAGCTCCTCGCCATCGACATCACCGAGCGATGCAAGTACATCCGGGTGATCATGTCCGAGATCTCGCGGATCTGCGACCACCTGACGTGCGTCGGGGCGACGGCGATGGAGCTCGGCGCCTTCACCGTGTTCCTCTACATGATCAAGGCGCGTGAGTTCCTGTGGGAGCTGGTCGAGGACGTGACGGGCGCCCGGCTCACGATCTCGTACGGGCGCGTGGGCGGCGTCAAGGCCGACCTGCCCGACGGGTTCGCTTCGAGCGCGCTCCGCGCCCTCAAGGAGACGCGCGAGGTGCTCGACGAGGTGCACCGGCTGCTCACGGGCAACCGGATCTTCACGGACCGGATGGTGGGCGTGGGCGCGCTCAGCCGTGAGGAGACGATCGCCTACGCGATCACCGGCCCGATGCTGCGCGCGGCCGGCGTGCGGTACGACGTGCGCCGGGCGCGGCCGTACTACGTCTACGACCGGCTCGAGTTCGAGATCCCGACGCGGAAGGACGGTGACAACTACGCGCGCTACCTCGTGCGCATGGCCGAGATGGAGCAGTCGATCCGCATCGTGGAGCAGGCGCTCGCGATGATCCCGGGCGGCCCGATCAACGTGGACTTCGAGGGACGCCCGATCGATCCCGCCTCCTACGTGGACCGCGGCAAGCAGGGCAAGACCGAGGGCCTCCTGCTCGTGCCGCTCACGCTCTCGCCGAACCTCCAGGGCCAGCAGCGGCCGGCCCACGCGCGCGTCAACGTGGACGATCGGCGGGTGGTCCTGCCGCCGAAGGAGCACACGTACGGCTCGATCGAGGGATTGATGAACCACTTCATGCTGATCATGGAGGGCCACGGCATCCGGCCGCCCCCGGGCGAAGCGTACTTCCCCGTGGAGGGCGCGAACGGCGAGCTCGGCTTCTACGTCGTGTCGGACGGCGGCGACCGCCCGTACCGCGTGCGCTGCCGGCCGCCCTGCCTGCCGCCCATGGCGGCGCTCCACCGGATGATCGAGGGCGAGATGATCGCGGACCTCATCCCGACCTTCGGCTCGGTGAACATGATCGGCGGAGAGCTGGACCGGTGAGCGCCCCGGCGACCCCGGCCTTCTCCGCCGAACAGCTCGCCGAGGTGCGGCGCCTGCAGGCGCTCTATCCCGACCCTCGGGGCGCCCTGCTCCCCGTGCTCTACATGGCGCAGGACACGTGTGGCCACATCTCGCTCGAGGTCGAGGAGTACGTCGCCGGCCTGTTCAACCTGTCGCCGGCCCACGTCCACGAGGTCGTGACGTTCTACACGCTCTTCTTCCGCGAGCCGAAGGGCCGCCACGTCGTCGCCGTGTGCCACAACCTCTCCTGCCATCTGGCGGGCGCGCCCGGGATCGTCGCGCGCCTCACCCAGCGTCTCGGCATCGACGTCGGCGAGACGACGGAGGACGGGAAGATCACCCTCCAGGCGGTCGAATGTCTCTGCGCCTGCGAGCACGCGCCGATGATGCAGGTGGACGACCGCTACGAGCTCGGGCTGACGCCGGAGAAGGTGGACCGGATCCTCGAGGGGCTGCGCTGAGGCGAGGGACGCCCAGACGGATCCGCGCGAGCATTCGGAGCGGCCGGTACGTGCTGACCGATCATGCGCTGGAGGAGATGGCGGAGGACGGGCTTGCTGAGGATGACATCGAGGAGAGCATCCTCGCCGGCCAAATCGTGAGGGTGCAGCGGGATCACCTGGACCGACGCAAGTACACGATCGAGGGGCGCAGCGTTACGGGGCGAAGGATGAAGGCGGTGTGTCGCTACTCGGATTCCGGGGAGCGCCTCGTGATCATCACCGTGTACGCTGTCGAGGAGGACTAGGGCATTGGAGGGCGATCGTTGTGACTTCTGCGAATCCGGGGGGCTGACGGGCCGACGCGTCAGAGAGTACTACCGGGTCGGCACCGGAATGGTGGTCATGGATGATGTCCCGGCGTACGTGTGCGCGCAGTGCGGCCATCGCTACTATGAGGCGGCGGTCGCGAAGGAGATGCGAGAGATCGCTCGTCAGCGGACCCGGCTGAAGGAGCGCGTGTCCTTTCCCCGCGTGAGTTTCAAGCGGGTCCGCGTCCCACGACCACAAAACGCGACAACGCGTAAGGCGGCCGGAGGCAGGAGACAGGCGTGATTCTCGAGGGGGACATTCTCAGGACACCATCGGAATGACCGGCGAGAAGATCCTGACGCGCAACTTCTCCCGCGCCGACTCGCACACGCTCCGCGCCTACCTCGAGACGGGAGGCTACACCGCCTGGCAGAAGGCGCAGGGTATGGAACCCGCGGCCATCACCGAGGAGGTCAAGCAGTCGAACCTCCGCGGCCTCGGCGGCGCGGGCTTCCCGGCGGGCACGAAGTGGTCGTTCATCCCCAAGAACCACGCGGGGCCCGTCTACCTCGTCATCAACGCCGACGAGGGGGAGCCGGGGACGTTCAAGGACCGCTACCTGCTCGAGCGCGAGCCCCACGCCCTCATCGAGGGGATGCTCATCGCCGCGCGGGCGATCCGCTCGGCCAAGGGATTCGTCTACATCCGCGGGGAATACGTCGAGCCCCATCGCCGTTTCACGGGCGCGGTGAGGGAAGCGTACGACGCGGGCTATCTCGGCAAGGGCTTCGACGTCGTCGTGCACCGGGGCGCGGGGGCGTACATCTGCGGCGAGGAGACCGGGCTGATCTCCTCGCTCGAGGGCAAGAAGGGATGGCCGAAGGTCAAGCCGCCATTTCCGGCGATCAAGGGCGCCTTCGGCATGCCGACGATCGTGAACAACGTGGAGACCATCTGCCACGTGCCGCACATCATCAACCGCGGCGCCACGTGGTTCGCGTCGCTCGGCACGAAGACCCAGGGCGGCACGCGCATCTTCTCCGTCTCCGGCCGCGTGCGGAAGCCCGGCATCTACGAGGCGTCGGTGGCGATCACGTTGCGCGAGCTGATCGACGACCTGGCCGGCGGCGTTGCCGGCAACGGCCGCCTCAAGGCGGTCGTGCCCGGCGGCTCCTCGGCGGCTATCTTGAGATTCGACGAGATCGACGTGACCATGGACGTGGACGGGCTCAGGAACGCGGGGACGATGGCGGGCTCGGCGGGCGTCATCGTGATGGACGAGACCGTGTCCATCCCCGAGGCGCTCATGGTCGTCGCCCGCTTCTACGCCCACG
>JBBTPF010000299.1:0-17943 GCA_038066295.1 Candidatus Methylomirabilota bacterium
TCCCATTCGGCCGTCCCGAATTCTCTCCCGCTCCTGGCCCGCGCGAACTCCTGTTCCACGAGGGTCCGGTGCGGCGCGGAGCATTGCTCGGAGAACAGGCGGTCCCGGACCTCGTCGCGGGTATACCCGGACACCCGCTCGGTCGCCGCGTTCCAGGTCAGGATCCGCCCGTCGACGTCCGTGGAGAGGACGAGGTCGCTGGCGCTTTCCACGACGCTGGCCAGGTGCCGCTCGGCCCGCCGGGCCTCTTCGCCCAGGCGCACCTGCTCGGTCACGTCCTCCAGCAAGAGCATCACGTGCTCGACGGTGCCTTGCCAGGCGAACGGAATGAGGCTGTAGTAGTAGATGCGCGTGGTCAATCCCGGCGCGCGGTAGGTCATCCGCTCGCCCCGCGTCGGCTCGCCGCGCTCGAAGGCGTTCCGAACACGCCGCGCGAGATCCATGTGGTCGAGGATCAGGGGCGGAAAGACCGCGTCGATCCGCTGACCGAGGGTGTCCGACTCGGCCCGCCGGGCTTTCTCCAGGAAGTTTCGGTTGGCCGACACCACATGCAGCTGCGCGTCGATCAGGAGCACCGAGGAGGGAATGGCGTCCAGCAACATCGCATAGAGCTTCTCGTACCGCCCGGTCTCGCGGGCGCCATGCTCCGTGGTCGCGCGGGATCCCCGACGATCAGCCATGTCCATCCCCCGGTCGCTCCGGCGCCGCGAAGTTATAGGGGGGCCACGGGCCGCTCAGCAGGAGCCGCGCCGATTCCGTACGGCTGATCCGCCTGAACGCCCGGCGGAACGAGTCCACCGCTCCCCGTTTCACCAGAAAATAGAGCGAGGAAAGGCCCCGGTCCGCCCTGGCGCCGCGGTCGGCCTCGATTCTCTCGGCGAGCCCGTCCAGCGCACCGCGCAGTCGCTCGACCACCGCGGTCAGGGCGCGCGCGACCTGTTCCTCTCGCGCATAGCGCGCCGCTCGGACCGCCAGGTAGGCGCGGCCCGACGCGCCCTCGGTCTCCGGACCGAAGGAGGGACAGGGGAAGGACGATGCGGTGGGGAGAAGAACCCGCACCCCCATCTCCACGCAGCCGTCCAGCCCGCGGAGGAGGGCCGCGTATTCCTCGCCGTGAAGGCGAAGCAGCTCGGCCACCTGGGGCTCCTCCTCGAACAAGCACGCGTACCGCATCGGCAGGACCGCCCGGTCAGCGTGGAGGGCCTCGACCACCTTCGCATAAGACAGAACCCGCGCGGTGTTCGGAGTCAGGTCAGGCGGCTCGATCCACGAGACAGCCGCGCCCAGACCCCCCTCTTCGATCAGCCTGACGGGGGCGCCGCCGACTCCCGGAGGGAGTCCCGGTGGCGAATGGCGGGAGCCGCGGTCTCGGGACTCAGGGCCCGTGAACGAATCGCGTCGTCGAGGGGCGCCACGGCTGCGCCGGGGCGCCCCGAGCGCCGGGGGGCTTGGGGGGCGCCCGGAGCCCCCCATGTACTCAGTCCCACAGGCGGGTCGAGAAGTAGCGCTCCCCCAGATCGTTGAACAGCGTGATGAAGCGCCCGCGCCGCTCGCGCCGCGCGACGCGCTCCACGCCGGCCAGGTAGGCGCCCGACGACTGCCCGACGAAGAAGCCGGCCCGCGCCAGTCGCACGCACATCGCGTGCGCCTCGTCAGCCGTGACGGGAACGCGCTCGTCGATCAGGCGCTCGTCCAGGATCGCCGGCACGATGTCCCCCGGACTCCCGAGCGGCTTGAGCCCTTCGATCCCGGGGAAGGCGTCGGGGACGATGCAGACGAGGCGGATCCGCGGGTCGTGCTCCTTCAGGCGCCGACCCACGCCCGTCAGCGTGCCCCCGGTCCCGACCCCGAGGACCACGTGGGTCAGCCGGCCTCCGGTCTGCTCGAGGATCTCCGCGGCCGTCGTCTCGTAGTGCGCGCGCCAGTTGTCCGCGTTGCTGTACTGGTCGCAGAAGAAATAGCGGCCGGGGTCCGCCTCCCAGCGGCGGCGCACCTCGCGCAGCGCCTCGTCGTAGCCCTGGAGCGCGTCGGTGAACACGAGCCGGGCGCCGTGCGCCAGCATCCGCTTCCGGCGCTCGACGCTGGCGTTGTCGGGGACGACGATCTCCACCGGATGGCCGATGAGCCGGCCGACCATCGCGTAGGCGATACCGGCGTTGCCGGACGAGCTGTCGAGCACCGTCTTGCCCGGCGCGAGCCGCCCGTCGGCGAGCGCGCCGAGCAGCATGCGCACGACCGGACGGTCCTTGAGCGAGCCGCCGGGGTTGAGCGATTCCATCTTCGCCGATACCTCGACCTCGGGCAGCTCGTCGCGGAAGATGTCCACGGGCACGAGCGGCGTGCTGCCGACCGCCCGGAGCGCGGGGTAGCGATCCAGCAGGCGCTCGATCCGTGGGTCCCAGGCCATGGTGCGGAGGCTCTCCTGTCTCGGGGCCGGGGTCAACAAGGACTTCGACCGCGCGGGCGACGCCGCAACAGCGCGGGCGAACTTCCTCCTTGACGAAGCCCTTCGTCTACGAGTAGGTAGGGCCGGGGGGCGGGGCCAGACCGGTGCCCGCGCCGCAAGATCCTCAAGCGCGATCCGCGGAGGACGTTCCTCTATGAGCGGGCTCACGACCTTCGGCCTCACCGACGAGCAGAAGCTCATGCGGGCGAGCGTGCTCGAGCTCCTCGCCCGCGTGCTCCCGCGCGAGAGGATCCGCGAGCTGGACCGGACGGGCACGTTCCCGTTCGAGGCGTTCGACGCGCTCGCCCAGGCCGGCTGGATGGGGCTCCTCTACCCGGAGGCTTACGGCGGGATGGCCGGGAGCCACACGGATCTCACCGTGCTGATCGAGACCCTCGGCTACCACTTCACCGGCGTCGCGACCGCCTACCTCCCCACCGTGGTCTACGGCGGCATGCACGTCTGCCTCCACGGCTCCGAGGAGCTGCGCCGCGAGTACCTGCCCCGGATCGCCAAGGGCGAGATCAAGATGGCGTTCGCGCTCACGGAGCCCGGCGCCGGCTCGGACGCCGCCGCCGTGCAGACGCGCGCCCGGCGCGACGGCGACCACTACGTCCTCGACGGCCAGAAGCTCTACACGACGTGCGCGCACGTCGCCGACTACCTGGTCACGGTCACCAAGACGAACCCCGACGCCGGCCGCCGCGGCATGAGCGTCTTCCTCGTGGACGCGCACGCGCCCGGCCTCACCATCCGCCCGCTCGAGACGCTCGGGCGCCGGGCCACGCACGCCAACGAGGTCTTCTTCGAGGGCGTCCGCGTGCCGGCGAGCCACCTGATCGGCCGGGAGAACGGCGGCTGGGGCCAGCTCATGAAGTGCCTCAACCTCGAGCGCCTGTGCCTGGCCGCCGGCGGCGCCGGCAACTGCCAGCGCGTCATCGACTACGCGCGCGACTACGCGCGCGAGCGCGTCCAGTTCGGGCAGCCCATCACGAAGTTCCAGGCCATCGCCCACAAGTTCGCCGACATGCAGATCATGGCGGAGACCGCGCGCGCCATGACGTATCGCGTGGCCGCGATGCTCGACGCCGGCCTCGACCCCGCAATGGAAACGGCCATCGCGAAGATCGCGGCGACGGAGGCGAACTTCCGGTGCGCCGACCTGGGGATGCAGGTCATGGGCGGCGCCGGCTACACCATGGAGCACGACCTCCAGATGTTCTTCCGCGACTCGCGCATCAACCTCATCGGCGGTGGCAGCAACGAGATCCTGCGAAACGTCATCGCGCGGCGGATGGATCTCTGAACCCAAGCCCAGGGAGGAAACGTCCATGAAACGATGGCTTGCTCTCGCGCTCGTCCTCGCGCTCGTCCTCGTTTCCGCGGCCACTGCCCAGTGGAAGCCGGAGGTCAAGTTCCTCAAGATCGGTGTATCGAGCGCCGGCGGGGATTGGTTCCGCGCCGGCGCCAAGTTCTCCACGATCCTTCCCGACGCCCTGCCCGGGGTGGCGGTCACGACGCTGATCGGCGGCGCCGTGATCAACGTGAGCCGCGTCGGCAAGAGCGAGGTGCAGATGGGCTTCACGTTCGCTCCGTACCCCGAGGAGGCGTACCACGGTCGCGGGGCTTACAAGGAGGCGTACAAGAACATGCGCCTGATGGCGAGCAACCTCGGCCGGGTCGCGGTCATCGCCATCTTCGTTCCGAAGGACAGCCCCATCAAGACCATGTCCGACCTCAAAGGCAAGCGGATCGTCGCCGGTGACCGCGGCTGGGGCACCACGGCCCTCGCGGAGGCGGTCATGGCCGCCGCCGGGATGGCGCCCGAGAAGTTCAAGGCGGATGGCGGGACCATCAGCTACACGTCCATCACCGATCGGTCCAAGGCGCTCCAGGACCGGAACGTCGACGCCATCTTCATCCCGGCCCAGGTGCCCTACGCGGACCTCATGGTGGTCCAGCAGGCGATCGGCCTCCGCGCCATCCCGTTCCCCGCTGACGTGGTGGACCGCACGATCGCGACGTTCCCCGGCGTCGTGAAGGCCAAGGTCCCGAAGGGGCTCTACGGCGCCGTGGACGAGGAGCTGCCCTCGCCCGGCTTCTACCAGCAGCTCGTCATCGACGCCGGTCTCAGCGACGAGCTGGTCTACCGGCTGACGAAGTTCTGGTGGGCGAAGATCAAAGAGCTGGGGGAGATCTCGCCGAGCATCGACCAGGCGGACCAGAGGATCGCCATGGAGGGGGCGACGATCCCGTTCCATCCCGGGGCGCTCCGCTACTACAAGGAGGTCGGGATCGCCCGGTAGGACTGCGTGAGCGCGGTCCCGGCGGCCGAGCTTCCGCCCGCTCCCGAGGTGTCGGGCGTCGACTGGCTCCTCGCGCGGCGCCGCGGGCCCCAGACCGCCCTGGCCGTCGGGATCGTCGTGCTCTCGCTGGCGCTCGGCTTCTTCCAGTTCTACAGCACGTACTTCGGCCAGGGCGAGGCGCACGCGCACCGCTCCACGCATCTGGCGCTGATGCTCCTCCTCGCCTTCCTCTTCTTCCCGCTCGGGCGGAGGCGCTTCAGCGCGCCGCTCACCTGGCACTTCGCGGTGGACGCGGGCGCCATCGCCGTGGTGCTCGGCGCCCAGCTCTACACCTTCGCGCACATCCACCGGTTCGTCGATCCCGGCTACGCGGCGACGACCGCCGACGTCGTGCTGGGCACGCTCCTGATCCTCGCCGTGCTGGAAGCCACGCGGCGCACGGTCGGCTGGGGGCTCACGCTCACCGGGGTCTTCTTTCTCGTCCAGACCTGGCAGGCCGACAAGTTCTTCTGGATCCTCTACGGTCCGCCCACGCCGTGGTGGACGATGGTGGAGAGCTTCTTCGGCAAGGAGGAGGGGCTCTACGGGATCCCCATCGCCATCATGTCGTCCGTCCTGATCCTCTTCATCCTCTTCTCGACCTTCCTGGCCGCCACCGGCATCGGCGACTTCTTCGTGCGTCTCGCCACCGCGCTGGCGGGACGCCTGGTCGGCGGGCCCGCCAAGGTCTCGGTCTTCTCCAGCGCGCTCTTCGGCACCATCTCGGGCAGCGGCGTCGCCAACGTGATGGTGGACGGCGTCTTCACGATCCCGATGATGAAGCGGGTCGGCTACGGCGCGACCTTCGCCGCCGCCGTCGAGGCGACCGCGTCGATCGGCGGGCAGATCATGCCGCCCATCATGGCGGCGGCCGCCTTCATCATGGCCGACTTCGTCGGTGTGCCCTTCCGCCAGGTGGCCCTGGCGGCGGTGATCCCGGCGGTGCTCTACTTCTTCTGCGTCTACATCACCGTCCACTTCGAGGCCCGGCGCCTCGGCCTCCGCAAGGTCCCGCGCGAGGAGATGCCGAGCCTCCCGGGCACGCTGCGCCAGGACGGCTACCTTCTCCTCCCCATCGCGGCCCTGATCTGGTACCTCTACCAGGGCTTCACCGAGGAGATGGCGGGGCTCATGGCCATCGCGACGACGTTCGCGATCAGCTTCGTGCGCCGCCGCTCGGCGCTCACCCCCGAGCGGCTGCTGCGGGCGTTCGAGAGCGGCGCCCAGGCGGCGGTGACGATCGCGATGGCGGTGGCCACGGCGGGGCTGGTCATCGGCGGCCTGTTCCTCTCGGGCATCGGGATGAAGTTCTCCTACATCCTCATCAACCTCTCGGGCGGCGAGCTCTGGCTGGCGCTGCTCTACACCGCCTTCGCCGGCCTCATCCTCGGCCTGTCGCTCCCGACCACCGCCGTCTACCTCACCCTGGCCATCATCGTGGCGCCGGGGCTGGTCCAGATGGGCGTGCCCAAGATGGCGGCCCACATGTTCATCTTCTACATGGGCGTGACGGGCGACCTGACGCCGCCGACGTGCCTGTCGCCCTTCGCTGCGGCCGCCATCGCCGGCTCGCCGCCGATGGCGACGGCGTGGCGGGCGATGCGCCTCGGCGCCGTGCTCTACATCGTCCCCTTCATGTTCGTCTACTCGCCGCCCCTCTTGATGATGGGCGGGCTCCCGGACATCCTGCTCGCCACGGTCACGGCGGGCCTCGGGATCTTCTGCCTCGCCGCCGCGCTCCAGGGCTGGCTCCTGCGCGCGACGACGCTGCCCGAGCGCGCGCTCCTCGGCGCCGCCGCCGTTGCCCTGATCAGCCCGGGGTTCTACACCGATCTCGCCGGCGTGGGGCTCCTCGTCGCCGTCCTCGCGATCCAATCCGCCCGCGGGCGGCGGGAGACCGTGCGTGCGGTCAGCCCTTCGCTGGAGTAGCCTCGTCGCGAGCGGCGCCGTCCTCGCGGCGCTGGGCGCCCGGCGCGTCCACCACGGGCGCTTTTCGCTGTTCCTCCTGATCTGCGTCGCGCTCGCCCTGCTCGTCGTCGTCGTGTTCCTGCTGACGCGCCGGGACGCTTCCCTGACCGGTGTCGACACGCACGCACGTTAGTCCGCAGGTCGACGCCGGGAGAGCGTGCGGCCGAGACGCCGCTCGATGACATGGGTGACCGCCGAGAAGTCCTCCCCGCCCCAGCCGCGCTCCTGGCCCTCGCGATACGCGGCGAGCGTCTCCCGCAGGATCGTGAGGTGGTCGAGGAGCGGGCCCGCCATCCGGGCGGCCAGCGTGACGTCCTTCAGCATGAGCTCGAGCGTGAAGGTGGGCGCGAAGTTCCCTTCGACGACGCGGATGGCCCGCCGGTCGAAGTACGTGGAGTAGGCCATGCCGCCGCCGTTCTTCACCACCTCGTAGTACGTCTGCGGGTCCACGCCGAGCTGGACACAGAGCGCGAGCGACTCCGCCACGGCGACCGAGTTCACGGCGCCGAGCGCGTTGTGGAGGAGCTTGATGCGGTTCCCCGTGCCCGAGGAGCCCACGTACATCGTGAGGCGCCCCATCACGTCGAGCATCGGCTCCACCGCGGCGAGCCGCTCCCGGTCGCCGCCGACCATGAAGAAGATCTCGCCCGACTCCGCCTGGGGCGACGAGCCTAGCATCGGCGTGTCGAGATGCGAGACACCCCGGGCCTTGGCGGCGGCGTAGACGGCCTGGGAGACCTCGGGGCTCACGGTCGAGCAGTCGCAGGTGACGAGGCCGGGCGCGGCACCGGCGAGGACGCCGTCCGTGCCGAGGTAGGTCTCGGTCACGATCGCGTCGTTCGGGAGCGCCGAGAAGAGCGCGGACGCGTGCGCAGCGACCTCCCGCGCGGAGCCGTGCGTCGTGACGCCGCTCAGCGCGGCGGCACGCTTGGCCGCCGCGGGATCGACGTCGAAGACGTGCACGGCGTAGCCCGCTTTCATTAGGTTTTGGGCCATGGGCCCCCCCATTCTGCCCAGGCCGATGAATCCGATCTCGCCCTTGCTCATGTCCCCTCCCTGGGTCATTTGCACATCTTTCGCGAACCGAGGCGCCGCCATATAATCCCGCCACCTGGCCTTGCTTGTCACCTAACCCTCACTGAGGAGGGCACAATGGATCAGCGGCTGCGCGACCTCACCGAACAGCTCCACGCGGGTCTGATCGCCCGCCGGGAATTCCTCCGCCGGGCGGCCGTCATCACCGGCGGCACGGCGGCCGGCCTGCACGTCTTGCGCAAGATGGCCGACGCCCAGCCGAAGACGAAGCTCAGGGTGTGGCTCTTCAAGAGCTTCGTCACCGCCGGCAACGAGGTCCTCGCCAGGCACGTCGAGGCGTGGGCGAAGGAGCGGAAGGTGGACGTGGAGATGGACTGGGCCACGTTCGGCGACCGCGAGCAGAAGTTCGTCGCCGCCATCGAGGCCGGCAACCCGCCCGACCTGGCCGAGATGAACATCTACGGCCCCATGCGCTACAAGGCGGCGCTCCGCGACGTCAGCAAGGTCGCGACCCAGCTCGCGTCCGCGAAGGGCGGGCACTTGCCGTTCGCCGAGCGCGCGATGAAGGCGGAGGGCAAGTTCCTCGGCGTCCCGCGCTACTCGATGACCACGGTGTTCTTCATCCGCAAGGACATCATGGAGGCCAAGGGCCTCAAGCCGCCGAAGGTCTACGACCCGGACGTCGTCGAGTTCGCCAAGAAGACCACCGACCCCGCGAAGGACCTCTGGGGCTTCGGCCAGACCCTGAACCGCTCCGACGACGGCGACGGGTTCATGTCGAACATCCTCTGGGACTACGGCGGGGGCGTCTGGGACAAGGACGGCAAGCCGGCGCTCGGCGCCGCGTTCCTCAAGCAGAACACGGCCGCGCTCCAGTTCGCGGTGGACACGATCAAGAAGCACAAGATCCAGCCGCCGGGCGTCATGGGCTGGACGGACGTCTCGAACAACGAGGCGTACATGGCCGGCAAGCTCGTCACGACGAACAACGGCGCGAGCCTCTACTTCGCCATGGTCACCAAGAAGCACGAGCTCGCGCCGAAGACGCTCTGCGTCCTCACGCCGGGTGGGCCGGCCGGCTCGTTCGTGGGCTCCTCCTGTTACAACTGGGCGATCTTCGGCAAGAGCAAGCAGGCCGAGCTGTGCGAAGACCTGATCCGCTGGGTGGAGGACGAGTCGCGCTTCAACGAGTACGTCCAGGCCTCGGTCGGCCAGGCCGGGCCCGTCTACAAGGCGCGGGTGGACAACCCCTACTGGAAGTCCGACCCGAACTTCGACGCGATGGTCCAGAACATCCTCCGGAGCGTGAACCTCGGCTACCCCGGCCCCATGACGCCCGCCGCCGCCGAGGTGCAGGGGCAGAAGATCCTGACCGACATGGCCGGGCGCGTGGTCGTGGGTGGCCTCTCGCCCGAGCAGGCGCTCAAGGAGGCCCACGGGCGCATCGAGGAGATCTACAAGATGCGCCGGGCCTAGCGGGCGGGGCTCCCTCGATGGCCACACCTGCGGCGCAGCTCCAGACCGGCGCCGCACGCCGCCGCCAGGGGGCGGGAGTCGTGCTCCAGGAGATCCTGGGGCCCGACTTCCGCCTCGGCCTCCTCTTCGTCGCGCCCATCGTCCTGCTCGTCCTGGCGCTCGTCGCCTACCCGTTCGGCTACGCGATCTACCTCAGCCTGACGCGCAAGTACGTCGGCGTCCCGCCGGTCTGGGTCGGCTTCGACAACTACGTCAAGCTCACGTGGGACGGCTTCTTCCAGCGCGCCGTCGTCAACTCGTTCATCTTCACCTTCGGCTCGGTGAGCGTGAAGCTCCTGCTGGGCATGCTGATGGCGCTCGTGCTGACCTCGCGGATCCGCTTCCGGAGCTTCTGGACGGGCGTGCTGCTGATCCCGTGGGTCGCGCCCACCGTGGTGTCGGCGCTCAACTTCCTCTGGATCTACGACTACAGCCTCGGTGTCCTGAACTACCTGCTCGTGCGCGTCTTCCGTCTCCTGCCGCAGGGCGTGGGCTGGCTCAGCGAGCCGGGCACCGCGATGGCCTCCGTGATCGCGGTGAACATCTGGCGCGGGTTCCCGTTCTTCGGTATCAGCTTCCTCGCGGGCATGAAGGCGATCCCGGCCGAGCTCTACGAGGCCGCGGCGGTGGACGGCGCGGGTCCGGTCCAGCGCTTCTGGCGCGTCACCCTGCCGGGGGTGAAGAACATCCTCGTCATCGTCCTGCTGCTGTCCACGATCTGGACCTTCAACGACTTCCAGATCGTCTACATCCTCACCAAGGGCGGGCCGGGCGGGGCCACCCAGGTGCTGCCGGTCCTGACCTACGAGATCGCGTTCGGCGCCCAGCGGCTCGGCGAGGCGATCGCCGTCGCGCTGTACATGCTGCCGCCGCTCGCCGCCGTCATCATCGTGCTCGCGCGCTACATGCGGCGAGGACAGAAGACGTGAATCACGGGCTCGCCGGCCGGCTTCAGAGCGTCGTTCCCTATGGTTTTCTCCTCGTGCTGCTGGTCGTGGTCGTCTTTCCCTTCTACTGGATGACGATCACGGCGTTCAAGAGCGAAGAGCAGATGCGGAGCCTCACATCCATGTTCTGGCCCGACCCGGTCGTGTTCGACAACTTCCGCCACCTGCTCGCGCAGACCGACTTCGTCGCGTGGTTCAAGAACAGCGTCGTCGTCGCGGTCGCGAGCACGTTCGTGGCGACGGCGATCGGCACGATCGGCGCCTACAGCCTGGCCCGGCTCCGGTTCCTCGGCCGCGCCTTCATGTCGAGCGCCGTCCTCATCACCTATCTCGTGCCGCCGTCCATCCTCTTCATCCCGCTCTACGCCCAGATCCGGAACCTCGGGCTCGCCGACAGCCTCGCGGGCCTGATCGCCGCGTACCCGAGCTTCACCGTGCCGTTCGTCACGTGGCTCCTCATGGGCTATTTCGAGTCCATCCCCTTGGAGCTGGAGGAGGCGGCGATGATCGACGGCGCGACGCGCTTCGGCGCCTTCGCGCGCGTCGTGCTGCCGCTCGCCGCGCCGGGCGTGCTGGCGGCCGGGCTCTACGCGTTCACGCAGGCGTGGAACGAGTTCCTGTACGCACTCGTCTTCATCACCAACGTGAAGCTCCGGACCCTGCCCGTCGGCCTCTCGAGCTTCATCACGGGCGACGTCTACGGCTGGGGGTTCCTCATGGCGGGCGCCGTGCTGACGACGCTCCCCGTGATCGCCGCCTACGTCTATCTCCAGAAGTACATGGTGGAGGGCCTCACCGCCGGCAGCGTGAAAGGCTAGGCGGCGGCTCGCGTCAATCTCCTCCCAGATCCAGCCAGAGGCGGAGCGCCTTCGCGACCTGCTCGCGATGGGCGGGGTCTCCGAGCGAACCCACGGCCGGCGAGAGTCGTCGCGCCGAGATCGTCCTCACCTGGTGCGCGAGGACCAGCGAGGCTGCCGGCAGCCCCCCCGTCCCGGAGGGCAGCAGCACTTCGGTGGGGTAGACGCGGCGGCCCTTCCTCCACGTGGTGAGGGGCAGCACGGTGGTGAGGCCAATGGGGGACGCGATGATGTCGTTGCAGAACACGAGGACGGGCCGGCGCCCGGCCTGTTCGTGCCCGACGGTGGGATCGAGAAGGGCCCAGGCGAGATCCCACTTCCGAACGCTCACCGGAGCGCCCCATCCGCCTCATGGTCGAGCTCCGCGAAGTCCTTCTGGACGGCATCGTTGTCGGCCTGGAACTGGGGGTCCTGGGCGGCCTCGGAGTACAGCAGCGCCAGCGCCCGCTTGTCCTGGGCCGCGAAATAGAACGCCAGGGCCTCGGCGACGAGGCGGCTCTTGCCTCGCTCGGACCCGGCGCAGCGCCGGTCGACCTCATGAGCCACCGCCTCGGGCAGACTGTAGGTGACCTTCCGAGGCCGACTGGAAGCCTTGGCCGACCTTGAGGGGATGCTCTTTGCCACCGTTCTGGCCATACTTGTTTATGGCATGACGGCCGGCTCTCCGTCAATATGCTGCCCTCAGCGGACGAGGATCGTGTCCGGCAGGCCGTCGAAATCCTCATCGGCAGTCACGAGCCTCGCCCCGTGACGCCGCGCCGTGGCGTAGACGAGCGAGTCCGCCATCGCGAGCCCGTGCGCCAGCGAGATGTCGGCCGCCTCGAGTGCCAGTGATTCATCGACCGGCACGATCGTCGCGCGCCGCAGCGCGGACACGGCTTCAGCCGCTCGCTCCTCGGACAGATCCCGCCGAATGACCTTGTAGACTTCGTAGACCTCGATCGCGCAGACGAGCAGGGGCTCCGCACCCTCGAGATACGGCGCGAACCGGCGGGCGAGCGGCCGGTCGGCAAGATACTCGACCCAGCCGCTCGAATCGACCAGGATCAGAGGCGATCCTTCTTCTCGCGCAGCCCTCGAGGGCTCACGCCCCGCGCCACGCCCCGATACGCACGCATCGGGCGCTCCCGAACGAGGAGGATCACCCCTCCCTTGTCCAGCACCGTGAACTTCATGCCGGGGCGGAGGCGCAGCCGTTCCCGCGCGCCGCGCGGGAGCACGAGCTGGTACTTGCTCGACAGCGTCACAGTTTCCATCATTTTACAAGGAGACTATCGATACAAGATTTGTAAGTCAAGATGTTTGGCGCCTCTTCTCAGAGGGATCGCGCCGTGGACGACTTCGCGCCTATACTGGCAGTTCACGCAGCCCGTCGACGGCGTGGTCGTGGCGACGGGAGCGTCCTACCGGATCTGGGTGAGGATCTTCCGCGCTTCGAGGTAGATCGCGGCTGTCACGCCTTCGATCTGTTCTGACTTCTTGTAGACGCGGTAGGCCATAGAGCCGAGCACGAGCCCCAGCACCAAGACTTCGGCCGCCACCAAGGCGAGCATCGCCGCTAAGAATCCATGCTCCGTCATGTCCGCGCCATTCTCGCGCTGACCTTACAACGGTGCAAGGTCCAGAAACTGAGACGCCCCCCGGACTTACGGGAACATCCGCTCAGGACCGGATCGAACAGACCCCTGGCTAGTAGACCTCGGCGAGGTTGAGCGGCTTCGGGAGCCGGCGCCGGTGGGCGGGACCGAAGTGCTCGGCGAGTCCCTGGCAGATGAGCGGGAGCGCGATCGTCACGTCGGCGAAGCACATGACGTTGTCGCCACCCCTGGCCTCCTTGCCCCACGAGATGCACTCGGTCGCGAGCGCGGCGCCGCCGAGCCCCCCGTAGATCGTGTTGTCGGTCGTGATCTGGATCGCCGCGACGTGGGGCTTGGCGTCCTCGTTGCCGTGGCGCGACGAGACGCTCGTCGCCGTGATCTGCAAGAAGTCCTTCGGCACGCCGCCGCCCAGGAAGACGACCGAGGTGCCGCGCCCGGACGTCATCGCCCCGTCCATGATGTCCGTGGCGATCTTGTAGTCGCGGAAGAAGTCCACGACGGGCGCCTGGTCGGCCTTCGCCGCCTTGTCGTACCCCTCGCCCAACGGGCCGTCGGGCAGGCCGCAGCAGAAGACCGGCACCTGGCAGCGGGCGGCCGTCGCCAGGATGGACCGGGCGAACCCCTGGCCCTCGAGCCAGAGGCCGAGCTCGTGCAGGAAGCGCACGGTCGGGATCGTGGGCTTGCGCCACCGCTCGGCCAGGTCGTTGATGAACGCGCTCGTGACGCGCGTCTCGAGCTGGTCGTACTTCTCCTTCGACACGATGTGGTCGTAGAAGCGGTAGTAGCCCGCCGCCCAGAGGTCCGCGTCGTCCACGTCGTCGGCGTTCACGCGATAGACCCGCGTGCCGTCCATCTGCTCGAGGAGGTCCTCCGTGATGTTGGCCGAGGTCGAGGCGAGCACGTCGATGTACCCGCGCTCCATGAGCCACGTCACCAGGGGCCACATGCCGGCGCTCGAGAGCGACGCCGCGTACCCGAGGCCGATGAGGCTCGGGCCCTCGATCATCTTCTTCCAGGTCTCGAAGGCCTGGCCGAGCTGCCGCCCCTGGAAGGCGGACTTCCGCATCCTCGTGAGCATGGCGAGGACGGACGGGCCGCCCTCGGCCACCGTCATGGGCTCGCGGACCAGACTCGGATCGTCGTAGCGGCGCTTGCCGGGCATGGGCGGTCTCCTGATCAGTGGTGCGGTGCCAGCCACGAGCGGGACTTGGCGTGCTCGTCCTGCCGCTCGGTCCTCAAGAACCGGTACCGGCTCCCCCGCGCGATCATCGCCTCGTGGACGGTGCCGCCGGGGAAGCACGCCTTGAGCTGCGGGACCACGCGGTCCCGGTCGAAGAAGCGGCAGGAAAAGATGTCGAAGTAGGCCCGCTCGTCGTCGGGGAAGACGTGCAGGCTCAGGTGGCTCTCCGCGATCATGGTCATCGCCGAGAGGACGCGGCGCCCGTCGGGCATCGTGTCCCGGATGACGTAGGGGCGCATGATCGGTGTCATGCCGATCGTCCGGGGCAGCCGGTCGAAGAGGGCGAAGAGCGTGTCCATGCTCTGCGGCCCCTGGTAGGCGTCGATATTCAGGAAGAGGTGGGGGCCGAAGTCGGCCTCCACGTCGGGCTCGGTGTCCTTCAGGTCCTGCCGCTCCACGGTCTGGACGTTGGTGACGGCGCAGGGGAAGGCCGCTTCCAGGACGGCGCGGAGCCGGTCCGGGTCGAAGGGCTCCGGCGCGACCAGGTCGGCAAAGTACGCCTCGCGGAACGAGAAGGTGTGCAGCGTGAAGTGGCCGCCGGCGAGGAAGAGGAACGCGCTGACGCCGCAGTCCTCCGCCACGACGCCGTTGTAGTACGGGAGCACGAAGGCGGGCATCGCCGGCCGGAGGCCGAGCTGCACCGGGACTTCTTCGAGCACCTCCTGCACCAGCGGCACGTGGTCGAAGCGGGAGCGGAACCCCTGAAACCCGTCAATCGTGAAGTGGAGCATTCGCCTCCTCGCGTGAACGCGCGCGCGCGCTCGGGCATCGGTGCGGGATGGGTCTGGTGGCGGCGGTGAGTCCGGGAGCGGCGAAGGGGAGAGTGCTGCGAGAGCCCGCGAGGTCGGTGGAGACCGGCGGACCGCAGTACACCGTCAGTCGAGGAAGCCCGTTGGGCTACGTCGCATCACGACGGGCGTGTACCGTGCCTCATCGAAACCGATGGTAACGGCAGGTTCGAAGCGAAGTCAATTTGAAACCGCCGTGGCGGCGGCCGGCACGGGGCCGGTCGGGACGGGCGGGTAGCCGCGCGGCGCCGACTCGGTTAAGCTTCCCGCCATGACGTGCCCCCGCTGCGGGCAGGAGAATCCGGAAGGCGCCAGGTTCTGCAACGCCTGCGGCACGCGGCTCGAGACGGCTCCGGCCGCCGTCGCGCCGAAGGCGTACACGCCGCAGCACCTCGCCGAGAAGATCCTGACGTCGCGGGCGGCGCTCGAGGGCGAGCGCAAGCAGGTGACGGTCCTCTTCGCCGACCTGAAGGGCTCGATGGAGATCCTGGCCGACCGGGATCCCGAGGAGGCCCGGCGCATCCTCGACGCCGTCCTCGAGCGGATGATGGAGGCGGTCCACCGCTACGAGGGCACGGTGAACCAGGTCATGGGCGACGGCATCATGGCGCTCTTCGGCGCGCCCCTGGCCCGCGAGGACCACGCGGTGCGGGCCTGCTACGCCGCCCTCCGGATGCAGGACACGGTCACCCGCTACGCCGACGAGATCCAGCGCACGGAGGGGATCGCCGTCCGGATCCGCGTCGGGCTGAACTCGGGGGAGGTCGTCGTCCGCTCGATCGGCAGCGACCTCCACATGGACTACACGGCGGTGGGCCAGACCACGCACCTGGCGGCGCGGATGGAGCAGATGGCCACGCCCGGGACGATCCTCATCGCGCCGAGCACACTCCGCCTGGCCGAGAGCGCGGTCCGCGTCACCCCGCTCGGGCCTCGGTCGGTCAAGGGCCTCGACGCGCCCATGGAGGTCTACGAGCTCGTGGGCGCCGTCCCGGCGCGCTCGATGCTGCGCACGGCCGCCGGCCGGCTGAGCCGCTTCGTCGGCCGGCAGGAGGAGCTCGGCCGGCTGCGCGGCATGCTCGCCGAGGCGGGCGCCGGCCGCGGCCAGGTCGTGGGGGTCACGGCCGAGCCCGGCGTCGGCAAGTCGCGCCTGCTCTACGAGTTCGTGCAGTCGCCGGAGACGCGAGACTGGCGGGTGCTCGAGTCGAGCTCTCACTCCTACGAGAAGGCCAGCGCCTACCTGCCGATCATCGACCTGCTCCGGGAGTACTTCGAGATCGACGACCGCGACGACGCCGACACCGTCGCCCTCAAGGTCGCGACGAAGCTCGCGGCGCTCGACCCCGAGCTCGATGACGCCGTGGGGCCGCTCCTGTCGCTGCTCGACGCGCTGCCGGAGGGCGATCCGTTCCGCACGCTCGACGCGCGCGGGCGCCGGCGCCGCGTGCTCGACGCGCTGACCCGCCTCATCCTGAGGGAGAGCGACCGCCAGCCGCTCCTGCTCGTCTTCGAGAACCTCCAGTGGATCGACACCGAGACCCAGGCCTTCCTCGACAGCCTCCTCGAGCGGGTCCTCACGTCACGGCTCCTGCTGCTCCTGGACTACCGGCCGGAGTTCGAGCACGACTGGCGGAGCCGGCCCGGCTTCAACGAGGTCACGATCGCGCCGCTCCCGCCGGCCAGCGCCGAGGAGCTGCTCCAGGCGCTCCTGGGTCCCGACCGGGCCCTGGCGCCGCTCCGGAAGCTCCTGATCGAGCGGAGCAGCGGCAACCCGTTCTTCCTGGAGGAGATCGTCCGGACGCTCGTCGAGACCCGGGTGCTCACCGGCGAGCGGGGCGCCTACCGGCTGGCGAGCGACCTCGGCGACCTCCAGGTGCCGGCGACGGTCCAGGCGGTCCTCGCCGCGCGCATCGATCGGCTGCCCTACGACGAGAAACTCCTGCTCCAGTCCGCAGCCGTCATCGGGATCGAGGTGCCCCAGGCGCTCCTGGAAGCCGTCACCGAGCTCCCCACCGACACGCTCCGCGCCGGGCTCGCGCACCTCGTCGCGGCCGGGTTCCTCGACGAGACCCGCCTCTTCCCCGACATCGAGTACCGCTTCAAGAACGCGCTCACGCGGGACGTGGCCTACGCGAGCCTGCTCCGCGACCAGCGCCGGGCGCTCCACGCGCGCATCGTGGAGGCGATCGAGACCCTCTACCGCGACCAGCTCTCGAGCTACATCGGCCAGCTCGCCCACCACGCCTCGCGCGGCGAGCTGTGGGCGAAGGCCGCCGTCTACAACCGCCAGGTCGGGGCGCGCGCGGTGGCGCGGGCCGCGAACCTCGAAGCGGTGCGATCGTTCGAGGCGGCGCTGACCGCCCTCGCCCGGCTGCCGCAGAACCGGGAGATCGTCGAGCGCGCGATCGATCTCCGCCTCGACCTCCGGCCGCCGCTGTTCCAGCTCGGCCGCCTCGACGAGGTGCTCACGGTCTCGCGCGAGGCCGAGAAGATCGCCCGGGACCTCGGCGACGAGCAGCGCCTCGCCCGCGTGTACACCTACCTCGTCAACTACCACTACCTCAAGGGCGAGACCGGCCCGGCCATCGAGTACGGCGAGCGCTGCCTCGGGGTCGGCCTGGCCACCGGCGACGCGGCGCTCGAGGCCCTCGCGCGCCAGTACATGGGCCAGAGTCACCACGCGCTCGGCGACTACCCGCGGGCCGAGCGCATCCTGAGAGAGAACATCGACCTGCTCGACGAGGCGCGCGCCGGCACCTCGTACGTCGCCTCCTGCTCCTGGCTCGCCATGAGCCTCGCCGACCGCGGCGAGTTCGAGGCGGCGTACGCCGCGCTCGACCAGGCGCACCTGGCGGCCGAGGCGACACGGCACGCCTACAGCCAGACGATCGCCTGGACGATGGCGGGTCTCGTCTCGCTCCGGCGCGGCCACCTCGCGCGCGCCGTGCTCCCGCTCGAGCGGAGTCTCGAGGCGTGCCGCCGGAAGGCCCTGACCGTCTGGCAGCCGATCCCGTCGTCGCTCCTGGGCCTGGCGTTCGTCCGCATGGGTCACGTGACCGAGGGGCTCCAGCTCCTCGAGGAGTCGGTGCGCCTCAGCCGGGAGCTCGGCATCCGGGCATACCTGCCGGCGTGGATCGTGAACCTCGCCGCGGGCTACCTCGCCGACGGCCGGCACGACGACGCGCGCGCGACGGCCGCGGAGGC
>JBBTPF010000300.1:0-8715 GCA_038066295.1 Candidatus Methylomirabilota bacterium
GCTGGCGGCACGCGCTCGCGACCGCGGGCGCGCTCTCGCTCGCCTCCGCCGCGCTCGTGGCGGCGCTCTACCGGCCGCCGGCGACGCTCGCCGTCGTGCCGCCCGCGGACCGGCCGCGGCTCGCGGAGCTCGGCGCGTTCTTCCGCCGCCCGCCGATCCTCGTCGTCTTCGGCTGCGGCCTGGCGCTCTCCAGCGTTCAGTCCTCCGTTCTCGCGTACCTCGCCCTCTACGCCAGGGAGACGTTCGCGGTCTCGGCGGTCGCGGCGGGACAGTTCCTCGCGCTCGCCCAGGCGGGCGGCACGGCAAGCCGCCTTGCCTGGGGCGTGATCAGCGACCGCTCGTTCGGCGGGCGCCGCAGGCCCGGCGTCGTCGCCAGCGCTGTCATCGGCGCGACCGCCTACGCGCTGTTCTCCCTCGGCGACGTGCTGCCGCTGCCGCTCGCTGCGACGCTCGCGCTCGTAGCAGGCGCGGGAGCCTTCGGCTGGGTCGGGCTCTACTTCGCGCTGGTCGCCGAGATCGGCGGCCCGCGCTACGCGGGCCTCCTCACGGGCGTCGCCACGGCATTCGCCTGGAGCGGCACCTTGGTCGGCCCGCCGATCTTCGGCCTGGCGCGCGAGGCGTCGGGGGCCTACACCGCGCCCTGGCTGATCCTGACAGCGATCGCCGCGACGGTGGCCCTCGTCCTGCCGCGTCTCCGTCCCCTCGTGCAGCGGGGATGAGAGTGCGATCGCCCACTACCGCCAGGCACTCCGGATCCATCCCGACATGCCGGACGCGTACAATGCCGAGCATGGACTTCCCGCTCATGCTGCGCGCCGTGGAGATCGCGCTCGGCGTGATCGCGCGCACCGAGCCGTGAGGGGAGGGCCGGCGGTGAGAGAGCTCCAGTATCTCTACTTGACGACGAGGGGCTGGCGGAGCAGGAAGTCGCGCGAGATCGAGATCTGGTTCACACGGCTCGACGACCGCTACTACGTGCTCGCCGAGCATCGGGAGCGCGCCCACTGGGTCCAGAACCTCGTGGCCGACCCTACCGTGAGCGTCAGCGTGGGCAAGACGACCTTCTCCGCGCGGGCGCGCGTCGTGGACGCGAGGACCGAGCGGAAGCTGGCCCGCGCGGTGCGGGAGCTCTCGGAGAAGAAGTACGGCTGGGGCGACGGCCTCGTGGTCGAGCTGGCTCCGGTACAATAAATCCATGAAGGCGTTGCTCCTCGACCTCGACGACACGCTGCTCGACTACTCGGGCGGCGTGGACCAGTCCTGGGAGGCCGCCGTGGTCGCCTGCTCGACGCCGGGCGTGGACGCGCCGAAGCTCGTGGCGGCGGTCGCCGAGACCCGGCGCTGGTTCTGGGACGACCCGGAGCGCCACCGCCGCGAGCGCGTCAACATGCTCGCCGCCTGGCAGCACATCGTGGAGTTCGCCCTCGAGCGCCTCGGCGTCGAAGCGGACGGCCTGGCGCCCGCCATCGCCCGCGACTACGCCGCGCGCCGGCGCGCGGTGATGCGCCTCTTCCCCGACACGCTCGAGAGCCTCGAGCGTTTCCGGGATGAGGGCGTGTCGCTCGCCCTCGTGACGAACGGCGACGCCTCCCAGCAGCGCTTCAAGATCGAGCGCTACGGCCTCGCGCGCTTCTTCTCGGCCATCCTGATCGAGGGCGAGTTCGGCACCGGCAAGCCCGACGAGACCGTCTACCGCCACGTCCTCGGCGCGCTCGGCGCCGAGCCCGAGGAGGCGTGGATGGCGGGCGCCCACCTGGAGTTCGCCGTGGAGGCGCCCCAGCGGCTGGGGCTCCGGGGCGTCTGGGTCGATCGTCAGGGGCGCGGGCTGCCCACCGACAGCGCCGTGCGGCCGGACAGGATCGTCCGCTCCCTCACCGAGCTGGCGGCAGTCCCGCGCTGAGCGCCGGGGCCGCTCAGCGGCGCCGGTGGACCACTTCGCACCAGCGCCGGTTGTCGTCCCCGCCCGCCTCGGCACTTCCGGAAAGGTAGGCCGCGGCGGTCACCGTCTCGTCGTCGGCACCGTCACGCGGTGGACAGTGGGACTCGCACCAGCGAACATCAAGAATTTCCAGGCTCGGATCAGCGTCGGGCTCACAACCAGGGCAGTAGGGGCGGGCACAAGAAGGGGTGTCCGGGATGAAATCCGTCACCGCTCGCTGGCGAAAGTACGAATCGCCATCTCCCTTCAGTCTAGTGTAGCCTTCCCCCCATGCAAAATTTATTCCGCCAGATCCTCCTCCGGAAACGCCCCACCGGCGAGCCCGGGCCCGCCGACTTCGAGCTGGCAGAGGCGCCCATCCCCGCTCCCGGCGCGGGCGATGTCCTCTGCCGGACGATCTACCTCTCGCTCGACCCGTACATGCGCGGGCGCATGAACGAGGGCATTTCCTACACGGGCACGGCAAACCCGGCCCTCGGCTCGGTCATGGTCGGGGGCACGGTCAGTGAGGTCATGGCCTCCAATAACCCGGCGTTCCCGCAGGGCACGTTCGTCGCCGGTTACGACGGCTGGCAGGCGTATGCCGTCTCGTCAGGCAAGGGCTTCCGGAAATTGGACCCGCGGGAGGCGCCGCTCACAACGGCGCTCGGCGCCCTCGGCATGCCCGGCTGGACGGCCTACGTCGGCCTGCTCGATATCGGCCAGCCAAAGCCCGGGGAGACGGTGGTGGTCTCGGCGGCCTCCGGGGCGGTCGGCTCCGTCGTCGGCCAGATCGCCAAGCTCCGGGGCTGCCGCGCGGTCGGCGTGGCGGGCTCCCCGGAGAAGTGCGACTACGTCGTGAAGGAGCTGGGCTTCGACGCGTGCGTGAACTACAAGACCGAGCCGCTGCTGCCGGCGCTCCGGAAGGCGTGCCCCAACGGGATCGACGTCTACTTCGACAACGTCGGCGGCGACGTGCCCGCCACCGTGCTCAAGCTCGTGAACCGCGGGGCGCGCATCCCGCTCTGCGGCCTGATCTCGCAGTACAACGCGACCGAGCTGCCGCCGGGGCCGAACCTCCAGTCCGTCCTCGTCAACCGGGTCCTCATCAAGGGCTTCATCATCTCCGACCACTTCGACCGCTTCCCCGACTTCCTCCGCGACTGCACCGCGTGGTACCGGCAGGGGAAGCTCAAGTGCCGGGAGGACATCGTGGTCGGGCTCGAGAACGCGCCGCAGGCATTCATCGGCCTCCTGAAGGGGCGGAACTTCGGCAAACTCATCGTCAAGGTCGGCGACGACCCCACGCTCAAGTCGTGCTGAGGGCGGCGCCGTGAAGATCGCGGAGGTCCGCGCGTATCCGACCTCGTTTCCGCTCGCGCCCGACGCGGGCGTGACGCTCGGCATCGGGCGGGCCGTGAAGCGCGACGCCGTCGTCGTCAAGGTGACGACCGACGACGGTCGCGCCGGCTGGGGCGAGGCCCACCACGGCCGCGCGCCCGGCGCGGTCGCGCATCTCGTCAACACCACGCTTCGCCAGCTCGTCCTCGGCATGGACGCCGCGGATACGACGGGCGTCTGGCACCGCGTCTACAGGATGCAGCTCGGCAGCCACGGCATGGGCGCCGGCGCCGCGATCGGGCTCAGCGGGATCGACATGGCGCTCTGGGACATCCGCGGCAAGGCGACGGGCTGGCCGCTCTACCGCCTCCTCGGCGGCGGCGCGCGCCCGATCCCCGCCTACGCGGGCGGCGTCTCGCTCGGTTACCAGGAGCCCGCGAAGCTCGTGGACGAGGCCCGCGCTCTCGTCGCGGCGGGCTACAAGGCGGTGAAGCTCCGCATCGGCGACACGGTCGAGCGCGACCTCGAGCGCGTCGCCGCCGTGCGGAAGGCGTTCGGCGACGGCCTCGTGATCCTCACCGACGCGAACACGGGGTACACGGTCGCCGACGCGCGGCAGGCGATGCCCGGGCTCGACGCCCACCGCGTCGGCTGGCTCGAGGAGCCCTTCCCGGCCCACGACCACCGGAGCTACGCCCTCGCCGCCACGTTCGGGAGGGTCCCGCTCGCCGCGGGCGAGAACCACTACACGCGGTTCGAGTTCACGCGGCTGATGGAAGACCGGGTCATCACGATCCTCCAGCCGGACCTCGCCAAGACCGGCGGCATCACCGAGGGCCTCCGCATCGCCGCGCTGGCGAGCGCGTGGAAGCTCTCGATCAACCCGCACACGTCCATGACGGGGCTCAGCATGGCCGCGTCCATCCACTTCCTCGCGGCGATCGAGAACGCCGGCTACTTCGAAGCGGACGTCTCCAAGAACAACCTCTTCCGCGATCGGCTGACCAGCACTCCGTACACGCTCGACCGCGACGGCTGCGTCCGGCCGCTCGAGCGGCCCGGGATCGGCGTCGAGGTGGACGAGGACTTCCTCGCCAAGCACCCGGTCATCGAGGGGCCCTCGTACGTCTGAGAACATGGGGGGCCTCGAAGGGCCCCCCAAGCCCCCGGCCGCTCGGAGCGCCCCGGCAAAGCCGTGGCGCTCCTCGACCAGGCGATTCGTTCACGGGCTCTGAGAGGAACCTCTCATGGCGCGGCGAAAAACCAAGAAGATCGTCCAGGGAGCCAGCGCGCATTATTCACGAACGGTGGTCGCGTGTGGTGGGCGGGGCCTGGCGCAGGGTGCCGGCCACGCGAGCCCGGAGCCGACGGGCGCGTGCGAGAGGGGTCGACGGGATCCGTTCCCGCCGCGGGGGAGCGGACCGAGCGCGCCCGGATGGAGCCCAGCCGCCACCGGGCAGCGCACGCATGCCGCGTGGTCGAACGACCCCTCCCGAGGCCGTGCTCCGCGTGCCACCGTCCGCCTCCACGGATCGTTCACGACTAATCCGAGCTAGCGGCCGCGTGCCCGCCACCAGGCGAGGATCGCCACGACGCCGCAGAGGCCCGCGGCGCCCGCGACCGCGAGCGCCGCGCGGATGCCGAACGCCTCGGCAGTCGCGCCCACGACGAACGACCCGATGGGGAACACGCCGCCGAACATGAGCGCGTGGAGGCCCATCACGCGGCCCCGCAGCTCGTCGGGCGTGGCGAGCTGGAGCGTCGTGTTGCAGCTCGCGATGAAGACGATCGCGAAGAAGCCGAGGACGTAGAGCAGCACGACCGCGGTGCGGAAATCGGCTACCGTCGCGAGCGAGAGCGTCGCGGCGCACGCGAGCATCCCCGCCGTGAAGATCGCGCGGAGCGGCGACTGCCTGCCGCCGAGCGCGGCGAGGGCGAGCGCGCCCGACACCGCGCCGGCGCCGAGCGCCGCCATCAGGAACCCGAATCCCTCGGCGCCGAGCCGCAGCACACCGCGCGCGAGCAGCGGGACGAAGATCGTGAAGTTGAACACGCAGAGGCTCACGACACACACGAGGCTCAGGATCACCGCGACGCGCGGCGTGCGGGTCGCGTAGCGGACGCCCTCCAGGATCTCCTCGCCGAGCGTCGCCGTGCGGCGCGGGCGCGGGACCCCCCGGGCTCGCACCCTCAGCAGCGCCGCGATCACGATGACGAACGAGAGCCCGTTCAGCAGGAACGCCGGCGCCACGCCGAAGCGCGCGATCAGGAGCCCGGCCACCGCCGGCCCCACGATGCGCGCGCCGTTGAAGGCGGCAGAGTTGAGCGCCACCGCGTTCACGAGGTCGGGCTTGCCGACCATCTCGACGATGAACGACTGGCGCGCCGGCATGTCGAGCACGTTGGCGAGGCCGTAGACGAGCGCGAGCGCGCCGACGTGCCAGTACTGCACGTGGCCCGTCCAGACGAGCGCGGCGAGGGCCAGCGCCTGCAGGCACAGGACCGCCTGGGTCGTGAGGATCAGGCGGCGTTTCGGGAGGCGGTCGGCGAGCGCGCCCGCCAGGACCGAAAAGAGCAGGATCGGCGCGAACTGGAGCGTGCCGATGAGGCCGAGGCGGAAGGGCGAGTCGGTGAGCTGGAGCACGAGCCACGCCTGGGCGACCGACTGCATCCAGGTGCCGACGAGCGAGACGAGCTGGCCCGACCAGAAGATGCGAAAATCGCGGTGGTTGAGCGCGCGCAGCCCGCTCGGGAAGGTCATGGTGTGTTTCCAGCTTGCGCCGTCCGCGCGGCGCGTGCAAGATGGGCGCTCGGCATGGCGGGACGCTTCGACGGCAAGGTCATCGTCATCACCGGCGGCGCGGGGGGCATCGGCCGGGCGACCGGGGTCCGCTTCGCCTCCGAGGGCGCGCGCGTCGTTCTTGTCGACCTCGCGACGCAGGGGCTCAAGGAGAGCGCGGCCGCAGTCGAGGCGGCCGGCGGCCGGGGGCTCACCGTCGAAGCCGACGTGACCCGGCGCGCGGAGGTCGAGCGCTACGCGGCGACCGCCGCCGAGCGATACGGCGGCGTGGACTTCCTCTTCAATAACGCCGGCGTCCTCGGCGACATCCGCCCCCTCGTGGACTACCCCGAGGAGACCTTCGACCGCGTGATGGCGATCAACGCGAAGAGCGTCTGGCTCGGGATGAAGGTGGTCGGCCCGCTCATCGCGGCGCGCGGCGGCGGGGCGATCGTCAACACCGCGTCCACCGCGGGCCTCCGCGGGACGCCCGGCCTCGTCGCCTACACCGCCTCCAAGCACGCCGTCGTCGGGCTCACGCGCACCGCGGCGCTCGAGCTCGTCCGCCAGCGGATCCGCGTCAACGCGATCTGCCCGGCGCCGATCGAGACCCCGATGGTGGACGAGCTCCACCACGGTATCAGGCGCGAGCGCATGGAAGCCTCGATCCCGATGCGGCGCTACGGCCGCCCCGAGGAGGTCGCCGCCCTCGTCGCGTTCCTCTGCAGCGCCGACGCCGCGTTCATCACGGGCGCGATCTACCCCGTGGACGGCGGCGCGATGGCATGATCGCGCCGGCCGATCTCGCTGCGCTCATGCAGTCCGACGCCCCCCACGCGGTGCTCGATCTCCGCGAGAAGGGGACCTACGAGACGGGCCACATCTTCCGCGCCACCTCGCTCCCGCGCCGGCTCCTCGAGTTCAGGCTTCCGGCGCTCGTGACGGCGACGGCGACGCCCCTCGTGATCTACGACGAGGACGGCCGCCTGGCGGAGCTCGCTGCGCCGACGCTTCGCGAGCTCGGCTACACGGACGTGCGCCCGCTCGCCGGCGGGCTCGCGGCATGGCGCGCCGCGGGGCGGCCCGTCGTCCAGGGCCTCAACGTGCCGAGCAAGGTCTTCGGCGAGCGGATGCTCCACGAGCTGAAGACGCCGCAGATCCCGCCGCACGCGCTCGCCGGGCGCATCGAGCGCGGCGAGGACCTGGTCATCGTGGACTCGCGCACGCCCGAGGAGTACGCGCGCGGCTGCGTCCCCGGCGCCGTGAGCGTGCCGGGCGGCGAGCTGGTCCTGAGAATCGGTGCGCTCCTCGAACGCCCGGAGACGACGATCGTCGTCCACTGCGGCGGCCGGACGCGCTCCTACATCGGCGCCGAGTCGCTCCGCCGGATGTCGCTGCCGAACCCCGTCGTCGCCCTCGAGAACGGCACCATGGGGTGGGAGCTGGCGGGGCTCACGCTCGAGCGCGGCGCCGCGCGCTGGGCGCCGCCCGTGACGGCGAACGGCAAGGCGCTCGCCTCGCTCGCGGCCGAACGCGTCGCGGCCGAGGAGGGCATCCGCCTCGTCTCGCCCGAGGAGTTGCGCGCTCTGCGGGCCCACACGCATCAGGGAAATCTCTACGTCCTCGACGTGCGGACAGCCGACGAGTACGCTGCGGGCCACGTCGCCGGCGCCGTCTGGGCTCCCGGCGGCCAGGCCGTGCAGGCGACCGACGAGTACGTCGCGGTGCGCGCGGCGGCGATCGTTCTCGTCTGCGACGGCTTCGTGCGCTCCGTGATGACGGCCGCGTGGCTCGGCCGCATGGGGCTCCCCAGCGTGGGGGTGCTCGCCGGGGGCCTCCCGGGGTGGGAGCAGGCGGGCGGCGCGGTCGAGAAAGGACAGGCCGGTGCGCTCCCTGCCGGGTATGAGACGGCGTGGCGCAGCGTCGCCCACGCGAAGCCCGGCGACCTCGGCACGGTACTCGTCCTCAACGTCGACCAGAGCGACGCCTACGCGCGGGGCCACGTGCCCGGCGCCGCGTGGCTCTGCCGCAGCCGTCTCGAGCTCACGATCGCCGCCGCCGCGCCCGACCGGGGACAGCCGATCGTGGTCACCTGCGCCGACGGCCACGCCTCGACGCTCGCCGCCGCCACGCTCGGACGCCTCGGCTACGGACGCGCAAGCGTCCTCGAGGGCGGCACGCGCGCGTGGGAACAAGCCGGGCGCCCCGTCGAGCGCGGCAGGACGCGCCTCCTCGATACGCCCGACGACGTGGTGCTGAAGCCCTACGAGCGCGGTCGCGAGGCGATGGAGCGGTACCTCCGCTGGGAAGAGGATCTCGACCAGGAGGGGCGCAGCCCCTCGAGGCTCCTATGAACACCGGCCCCCTCGTGACGACCGACTGGCTCGCGGCGAACCTCGGCCGCCGCACCGTGCGCGTGGTGGACGGGTCGTGGCACATGCCGCAGCTCCAGCGCGACGCGCGCGCCGAGTTCGCCCGGGCCCACATCCCCGGCGCCGTGTTCTTCGACATCGACGCCATCGCCGACACGGCGAGCCCGCTCCCCCACATGCTTCCGGGCGCGCGGAAGTTCGCGGAGTGCGTGGGAGCGCTCGGGATCGGCGACCGCGACCTCGTGGTCGCGTACGACACGCGCGGCGTCGTCAGCGCGGCGCGCGTCTGGTGGACCTTCCGCGCC
>JBBTPF010000301.1:0-1896 GCA_038066295.1 Candidatus Methylomirabilota bacterium
GGGGGAAGCCCGTGGCCGCGGTCTACGCGAGCCCGCTCGAGCGCGCGCGCGCCTCGGCCGAGGTGATCGCCAAGCCCCACCGGCTCGAGGTGCGCATCGAGCCCGACTTCCGCGAGATGGCCTTCGGCGAGTGGGAGGGGCTCACCCGCGAGGAGGTCGCGGCGCGCTTCCCCCAGGCCTCCGAGCTCTGGCGCTCGGCGCCGGACCGGCTCGCCGTGCCCGGCGGCGAGTCGCTGGCCGACGTCGCCACGCGCGTCACACGCGCCGTCGACGAGCTGGTCGGGGCGCACGCCGGCGAGACGGTCGTCCTCGTCTCGCACGCCGTCGTCCTGCGGCTCATCGTGCTCCAGGCGCTCGGCCTCGGGCCCGAGCGGCTCTGGACCGTGGACGCCTCGCCGGCGGGGATCACCGAGATCGAGTACGAGCCCGGCTGGGCGACCGTCCACCGGATGAACACGCTCTCCCACCTGGAACCGGTGGCGCCGTGAGGCCGCACCCGTCGCAGCTCCCCAAGGGCGCGCGCGTGTACCTGCCCGACGAGGCGGCGCGCAAGCGCCACGTCGAGCGGTCCCTGCTCGGCGTGTCCGCCCGCTGGGGCTACCGCGAGATCGTCACCTCCACGTTCGAGTACGCCGACGCGCTCGCGGCCGGCACCGACGCCGACGTCCAGGAGAACATGTTCAAGCTCGTGGACCGCGAGACGGGCCGCCTGCTGGCGCTCCGCGCGGACATCACGCCGCAGATCGCGCGCATCGTGGCGACGCGCCTCCGCGACGAGCCCAAGCCCATCCGGCTCGCCTACGTGACGAACGTGTTCCGGTACGACGAGCCGAAGGTGTCGCACTACCGGGAGTTCTACCAGGCGGGCGTCGAGCTGATCGGGCTCGAGAAGCCGGAGGCCGAGGTCGAGATCATCGCGATGGCGATCGAGGGCCTGCGCGCGCTCGGGCTCGACCGGTTCCAGCTCGTCCTCGGCCCCCCCGACTTCTTCCGCGGGCTCTGCGAGGAGGCCCAGGCCGACCCGGCGCAGGCGCGCGAGCTGCGCGCGGCGCTGGGGCGCAAGGACGCCTCGACGCTCGAGCGCCTGGTGGGCGCGCTCGCCGCCCCCCGGGAGGTGCGCGAGGCGCTCGTGGCGCTCCCCGCGCTCTTCGGCCACGAGGCGGTGCTCGAGCGCGCGGCCGGCGTCGCCAGGAGCAAGCGCTCGGCGCGGGCGCTGGCGAACCTGACGGAGGTCTACCGGCTGCTGGCGATCTACGGGCTCGCCGACGGGGTCCTGCTCGACCTCGGCGAGGTGCGCGGCTTCGATTACTACTCGGGGACCTACTTCGAGGCGTACGTGGCGGGCTTCGGCGCGGCGATCGCGGCGGGCGGGCGCTACGACCACATGCTCGCGCGCTTCGGGTACGACTGCCCCGCGGTCGGCTTCGCGTTCGACGTCGGGCGCCTCCTCTCCGTCATGGAGGCCCAGGGCGTCGCCGTCGAGCTGCCGGGGCCCGACTTCTTCATCATCGACTTCACGCCGGACAAGACCGCGGCGCTCTCGCTGGCGCGCCGGCTGCGCGATCTGGGCGCGTCGGTCGCCCGCGACATCGTGAGCCGCCCGCTCGAGGAGTCTGTCTCCTACGCGCGCGCCCGGCGCGTGCGCCGCGTGCTCGTCGCGGGCAGCCCGCGCACGGGCGCCGGCCAGCTGCTCGTGCTCGACCTCGCGGACGGCTCGGAGCGCACGCTCCCGGTCGCCGAGGTCCTGGCCGATCCGCTTCGGCACTTCGGAGGTGTGGGCCATGCCTAATATCGTGGTCGTCGGCACGCAGTGGGGCGACGAGGGCAAGGGGAAGGTCGTGGACGTCATCACCCCGCACGTGAACGTCGTCGTGCGGTACCAGGGCGGGAACAACG
>JBBTPF010000302.1:0-2631 GCA_038066295.1 Candidatus Methylomirabilota bacterium
CCGTCGCCAACGTCATGGTGGACGGCTGGCTCACGATCCCGATGATGAAGAAGACCGGCTTCAAGCCGGAGGCGGCGGCGGCGATCGAGGCCGTGGCGTCCACCGGCGGCCAGATCATGCCGCCCGTCATGGGCGCCGCGGCGTTCGTGATGGCGGAGTTCCTGGGGATGTCCTACACGAAGATCATGATCGCCGCCGCGATCCCGGCGATCTTCTACTACGGCGCGCTCTTCGCGGCGATCCACTTCAACGCGATGCGCTCCGGGCTCCGCGGCATCCCGAAGCACGAGCTGCCGATCCTCGGCGCGATCATCGTCCGGCAGGGCCACCTCTTCCTCCCCGTGCTCGTGATCATGGCCCTGCTCATCATGGGGTTCACCGCCACCTACGCCGCGATCGTCTGCGCGGCCGTGGTCATCGCGGTCTCCTGGGTGCGGTTCGAGACGGGCCTGCGCTTCAAGTCCTGCCTGGCGGCGCTGCGGGAGGGGGCCGAGCAGACGGTGCCCGTGGCGATGGCGTGCGCCTCCGCGGGCATCGTGATCGGCATCGTGCTCCAGACCGGCCTCGCGCTGCGCTTCACGAGCTTCCTGATCGACCTCGCCGCCGGCCACCTGATCTTCGCGCTCCTCATCACGATGGTCGCGGGCATCATCCTCGGGATGGGCATGCCGACGACCCCGGCGTACATCATGCAGGCCGCGCTCCTGATCCCGGCGATCATCAAGCTCGGCGTCCCGCCGCTCGCCGCCCACATGTTCGCGTTCTACTTCTCGTGCCTGTCGGCGGTGACGCCGCCCGTCGCCCTCGCCGTCTACGCCGCCGCGTCCATCGGGGGCGCCGGCCTGTGGGGCGCGGGGCTCCAGGCGATGAAGTTCGCGGCGGCGGGCTTCATCGTGCCCTTCTTCTTCGTTTACTCTCCGGCGCTCCTGTTCCAGGGGACGTGGACCGAGATCGGGAGCGTGCTCGTGACGGGCACCCTCGGCGTCATCGCCCTCGCGGCGGGCCTCGAGGGCCAGTTCTTGAGAGCGGCGACGTGGCTCGAGCGCGGCCTGTTCGTCGCCGCCGCCTTCCTCCTGATCGATCCGGGCTTCACCACCGACGTGATCGGGATCGCGCTGCTCGCGGCGGGCCTCGGGCTGCAGAAGCTGCGGCCGGCGGCAGTGGAAGTGCGAGCCGCGGCCAGGGGCGAGGCGAGCCTGCAATGAGACGCCTCGAGGGGATCGTCCTCACGCTGCTCGCCGCGATCGTGGTGCTCGGAACCATCGCTTTCGGCGTCCTCCGGCTCTACACTAAGTCGTAGGGAGGAGGGGGAAGGCGGTGCTGTTCCCGTGAGGCCCCGGCTCGTCCTGGCGCTGGGCGTCGTCGCCGCCCTCGCCGCGCTCGCCTACGGCGGCTGGGCTTGGTACTACGCCGTCCATTACGTCTCCACTGACGACGCGTACGTTGAAGGCACGATCTCGCCCGTCAGCGCGAAGGTCGCGGGTCAGGTCGCCGAGCTCCTGGTGCGCGACAACCAGCCGGTCAAGCAGGGCGACCTCCTCCTGCGGGTGGATCCCCGCGACTTCCAGGCCAAGGCCGCCCAGGCCCGCGCCGCCGTCGCCACCGCCGAGGCGACCCTCCGAGCGGCGCGCTCCGAGGTGCCGCTCACGCGCGAGGGCACGCGCGCCCAGATCGACCAGGCGCGGGCGGGCCTCGAGGTGGCTTTCGTCGCGGTGAAGTCGAGCGAGGCAGCGGTGGAGGAGGCGCGCGCGCGGCTCGAGGCCAAGCGCGCCGCGACGGCCGCGATGCGCGCCGACGTCGCGGGAGCAGAAAGCGCCCAGCGCGAGGCCAGGCGGGAGCTCGAGCGCCAGCGCGCGCTCCTCAAGAGTGACCTCGTCGCGCGCCGCGACTTCGACCGCGCCGAGGCCGCCTACGAGACCGCGACGGCGATCGTCGAGGCCACGCAGCGGCGGCTCGCGCAGACCGAACGGGAAATCCAGCAGGCCGAGGCGGAGCTGGCCGCGCGCGGCCACGCCGTGGAGCAGGCCAGGCAGCGCGTGGCGGAGGCCCGCGCCGCGCTCGCGCGCGCGGAGAGCCAGCTCCACCAGGTGGCGATCAAGGACGCCGAGGCGAGCCGGGCCGAGGCGCGCTTGAGGGAAGCGCAGGCGGACCTCGCCTACGCCGAGCTCCAGCTCCAGCACACCGAGGTGCGCGCCCCGCTCGACGGCATCGTCTCCAAGCGCTCCGTCGAGCTGGGGCAGGTCGTCCAGATGGGCCAGCCCCTGCTCGCGATCGTCCCGCTCCACGACGTGTGGGTGACGGCAAACTTCAAGGAGACCCAGCTCGCGCGCATCAGGCCGGGGATGAAGGCCGAGGTCAGCGTGGACAGCTTCCCCGACCGGCCGTTCGCGGGCGTCGTCAACTCGCTCGCCGCCGGCACCGGCGCGCGCTTCTCGCTCCTGCCGCCCGAGAACGCGACCGGCAACTGGGTCAAGGTCGTGCAGCGGGTGCCGGTGAGGATCCACCTCGACGCGAGGGACGTCAGCAACCCGCACGCGCTCCGCGCCGGGATGTCGGCGCTCGTCACGATCCGCGTGAAATGAGCGACGCGCGCCTGTCTCAGGCCACCCACGGTCCACGCCGGCCTCGCGG
>JBBTPF010000303.1:0-3322 GCA_038066295.1 Candidatus Methylomirabilota bacterium
GCTCCGCGGGCCCCCGGCCGCCTCCACGGGTCGTTCACGAATAATCCGCGCTAGATCACCGCGATCGCCTCGACCTCGATCATCCAGTCCGGGTGCGCGAGCGCCGTGACGCCGACGAGCGTCGAGGCGGGAAGCTGCTTGCCGAAGATCGCCTCGCGGATCGGGACGAGGTCGGCGCGGTAGCGGACGTCGGTGAGGTAGGTGTTGAGCTTCACGATGTTCTCCGGCTTGCCGCCCGCCGCCTGCACCTGCGCCACCACGGAGCGGAACGCCTCGCGCGCCTGGGCCTTGAAGTCGCCCGGGTGGAGCGCGCCGCCCTGCTTGTCGTAGGCGACCTGGCCCGAGACGAACACGATCGACTGGGCGCCGGTCACCTTGACCGCCTGGCTGTAGGCCGGCGGGTCGTACACGGACTTCGCGGCGAGCTTCTCGATCTTCGCCATTGCGTCTCCTTTCGCGCGCGCGGGCCGTCCTAGGCCTTGGCGGCGCCGCCGGGCGCCGGCGAGCGGTCCACCGGCGCGATGTCGTGCATGTCGGGCCCGAGCTGGAGCGTGTCGGCGATCTTCGTGTAGCTCGAGAACATCTGGGTCACGCCGAGGACCTCCATGACGCCGCGCTCGCTGACGCCGAGCCGCCGCATCTCCTCCAGGTGAAACGCGGTCCCGAACTGGGAGCGCGTGGTCACCGAGACGGCGAAGGCGAGCGCCTCCTTGAACCGGCGGGAGAGCCGGTTGTCCGTGAACGCCCGCCGCGTGGCCGCCCAGACGTCGGCGAGGTAGCCGGGGTCGCCCGCGAGCCGGCGGAACGCGACCGGCACCGCGCGGTTGTAGAAGGCGCGGATCTCCCCGTAGAGCGTCTCCGCCTCGGGGGAGGAGTCCGCCGGCTCGAGCGCGGCGAGCGGCGAGTCGGCGACGACGTTGAGCGCGTTCGTGATGCCGGAGACCAGCGCGGCCTCGTACCAGAGCGCGTCGGCCGTCATTCCCTGCAGCTTCCCGGCTGCAGTGTGGCCGTGCACTCAATACGCGCAGGCGTTCACGCCGCTCACGACGGCGGCGACCATCTCCTTCTCGGCGCGGGTGAACTCGCCCGGCGCCATCGCGCGCTTCATCGCCCGGCCGTGGGGGGCGCCGAACTCCGGGTCCCACGCCATCACCCGGCTCATCGCCGGAGGCTGCTTGAAGTCGTAGTTGAACCAGGCCTTCGACAGCTCGAAGAGCTTCTGCGCCTCTTCGGGGTACTCGGAGGCGTCCCTCAGTCTCACCGTCGTCGCCATTCCGCCTCTCCTTGAGTCAGGGATGAACCACCCATCGGCCGGGCCAGCCGTCCACGACACAGTCGGCGCGGAGCGCGTTGGTCTCGACCAGCCGGCCCACCGCGCGCGCGACGTCTTCCAGCCGCAGGCCGAAGAGGCGCGCGAGCCGCCGCTCGTTGGTGAACACCGCGCCGCGCGTGTAGCGCTCGATCAGGCGCCCCAGCGCCGCGTCGCGGCCGAGCCTGCGCCCTTCCGAGACGAGGTCCGGCAGCCATGCTTCCACGAGGTCCCAGCGGTACGAGAAGGTCGGCTCGTAGCGCTCTTCGGTCTTGACGAGCCAGAGCCCCTGCTGGAGCTCGGCCATCGCCCGCTCGAACTCGCGCGTCTTCCCCGGGTCCAGCATGAACGCGTCGGCGCGAAGCCCGCGCGTGTACTGCGGGTGCTCGCGGATCATCGCGTCCATCAGCCGGCGCGCGGTGTGCGACATCCGCCCCGCCGCGTATTCCTCCCTGTAGTCGCGGGCCCGCTGCCGCCCGCGGACGAGCGCGTAGAACGCCGGAAAGAGCCCGAGCGCCACCAGGAGCGGCCGGCCCTTGATGAGCTTGCCGTAGTACACGCGCTTCTTCGCCGGCAGCGTGTCTTTCAGCTCCCACGTGAGGCCGATCCCCGCGTCGTGATGCGAGCGCCGGGGCCAGCGCGGATTCGTCCGGCCGACGACCGCCTCCCACAGGCACGCCACGCCCTCCGGAAACCGGTAGAACGTCGAGCAGAAACCCACGGCCTCCACGAAGGCGAGCGCGGCGCGCTCGCCACGCACGCGGACCGACGGCAGGCGCCGGAAGGCGCGATCGCGCAGGCGCTCGAGCGTCTCCGCCGTCACGCGTCCGGCACGACCCGGCCCAGACGGCCGACCTCGCCCATGGCCCCCTATTGACCACCTTTCGCGCGCTGTTGTAAAGTGGGCCGCATGAAGAAAAAATCGGGGAAGAGAAAGCCATCTGTCCGGAAGGCCGCGGCGAAGAAGCCGCCGGCGAAGAAGACGCCCGCGTCGAAGGCGCCATCGGCCACCTACACGCCGCAGCCGATCCAGGCGAGCGGCGGGGCGCCGTTCAGGTACCCGCCGCAATAAGCTGAGACGGCTCCTCCCGCACATCCTGCCCGGGGGTCTCCTGCTGCTGGGCGGCGCGGCGGTGCTCGGGTCCGCGTCGCTTCGGGCGACGCTCTCCCCGCTCGTCCCCGTCTACCCCTGGGTCGTCTTCGGCGCGGGAGTCCTGCTCGCGTGGCGGTTCCACCGGAGCGCGCTCGTGCTCGCGCTCCTCGTCCTCTTCGCCGCCGACCGGGCGCTCGCCGTCTTCGGCGGGGGCGAGGGCGGGGCGGAGAGCGCGGGCCGCGTGGTCGCGACGGCCGCGGCGCTCCTGGTCCCGCTGGACCTCGCGGCGCTCGCGTGGGTGACCGAGCGCTCGATGCTGTCGCCCGGCGGCCGCTGGGTCCTCGGCGCGCTCCTGGCCGAGCCGCTCGCCGTCGCGCTGCTCTGCCGGCCGGAGCTCGCCCACCTCGCGATGAGGCTCGAGCGCGGCGTCCTCGAGACGTTCGCCGTCGCCTTCGCCCTGACGCTGGCCCGGTTCCTGTTCCGCCCGACCATCATCCATTCGAGCTTCGCGTGGGCGCTGCTCGCGGCGTTCCTCGCGTTCCGGGCGACCGGCGCCTCCGCGACCGTGTACCTCACGACGGGCGGGCTCGTGCTCGTCGTGTCGCTCGTGGAGACCTCGCACCGCATGGCGTACGGCGACGAGCTGACGGGGCTGCCGGGGCGGCGCGCGCTCGGCGAGGCGCTCCTCCGCCTCGGCGACCGGTACGCGGTCGCGATGGTGGACATCGACCACTTCAAGAAGTTCAACGACCGGTACGGCCACGACGCCGGCGACCAGCTGCTCCGGATGCTGGGCGCCCAGCTCACGCGGATCGAGGGGGGCGGCCGGCCGTTCCGCTACGGCGGCGAGGAGTTCGCGGTGCTCTTCCCCGGGAAGTCGGCGGACGACGCGCTCCCGCACCTCGAGAAGTTGAGGAGGG
>JBBTPF010000304.1:0-1005 GCA_038066295.1 Candidatus Methylomirabilota bacterium
GGAAGCGCCAGCGTGAAGCGGTCGGGTTCGATCCCGGCCCCCACGACGGCGTTGCGGTAGGTCACCGACCCGGTGATGTACGCCTGCCCGGCGTCGAGGTCGAAGCCGGCCGGCGTCTGGCCGTCCCGCCGGTAGGTGATCGTGACCGGGACGGGCCCGCCGGCGATCTCCACCTGCCGAACCTCGCCCGTCTCGAGGTCCATCCAGACGCGCTGGTGCTGGACGGCCCCGACGAGGTTCAGGGACGGCCCGGTGGCGTCGGGCGGCAGGAGCTCGGCCCGGCGCAGGTCCTTCGGCGGCACCGCGCGCCCCGCGAGAACCGCGACGAGATCGTCCGCGTCGAGGGGCAGGCCGAGCACCCGGGCGATCGTCTCCGCGGTCGCGGGCCCGACGAGCGCCTCGTTCTTCGCGGCGTCGTAGGCGGTGAGCCGGCCCGCGTGGACGACGACGAGGAAGTAGGGCTGGCCGAAGGGCGACAGCGCCTCGAAGCGTACGGAGTCGGGCCCCTTGACGAGCAGGACGCCCGTGAGCCGCTGGCGCTCGCCGCCTTTCTGGAGGACGACGTCGGCGAGGGCGCGGAGGTCGGTGAAGGTCTGCCAGCGCTCGTCGAGGAGCCCGAGCGCCCGCAGCGCGGGGCCGTCGACGGGCTGGCGCGCGGGCGGCACGGTCGCGCACCCGGCCGCGAGCGCCAGGAGCAGCAGGAGGCTACTGAGAGGCCTTCGGCCCACCCTTGACCCGGCGCGCGCGGTCCTTGAGGTCATCGACCTTCTTCTTGACCCCGTCGAGGGCCGGGTCGAGCTTGAGGGCCTTCTCCCATGCGGTGAGGGCCTCGTCGTGCAGGCCGTTCTGCAGATACGCGTCGCCGAGGTGGTCGTAGATCACCGGGTCGGGCTCCTTCGTCTTCTCGACGGCGCGCTTGAGCTCCTTCAACGCCTCGGGGTAGCGGCCCTGCTGGTAGTACGCCCAGCCGAGGCTGTCGATGAAGTAGCCGTTCTCCGGCTCGAG
>JBBTPF010000305.1:0-10660 GCA_038066295.1 Candidatus Methylomirabilota bacterium
ATCCCGCCATCGCCCTCCTCGGCAGCCACGCGAGCGCGGCCGCCATCGAAGCGCTTCGAGAGCGGCTGGGCCTCAACCAGCCGCTCCACGTGCAGTACCTCCAGTTCCTGCGAGGCGCCCTCCAGGGCGACCTCGGTGTCTCCCTGATGACCGGGAGGCCGGTCTGGGAGCACCTCTGGAACGTCCTGCCCTATACCGTCGACCTGACGCTGGCGTCGGTCCTCATCGGCGTCGCGCTCGGGCTCCCGCTCGGCATCGTGTCCGCCCTGCACCGGAACCGCTTCCTCGACCTGGCGACGCGCGTGCTCTCGCTCCTGGGGCTCAGCCTCCCCGCGTTCTTCACCGCCATCCTGCTGATGCTCGCGTTTTCCATCCGGCTCGGGTGGTTTCCGGTCATCAGCGAGGGCAAGCTCGACGATCCTCTGGACCGGCTCCACCACCTCGCCCTGCCGGCGCTCAGCCTGGGCCTGATCATGGTCACGTACGTCACCCGGGCCACCCGGGCCGCGATGCTCGAGGTGCTCGGGGAAGACTACATCCGGACCGCCAGGGCCAAGGGCCTCTCCGAGCGGGTGGTCGTCCTGTATCACGCCCTCCGCAACGCGCTGATCTCGATCGTGACCGTCGTGGGTCTCTACCTCGGGATCCTGATCGGCAACTCCGTGCTGACGGAGATCGTGTTCAACCGCCCGGGACTGGGCAAACTCATCGTCGGGGCCCTGGAGGAGCGTGACTACAACGTCCTCCAGGGGCTCATGGTGTTCTACGCGTTCCTCGTCGTCGTCATCAACCTGATCACGGATCTCGCGTACGGCCTCTGCGATCCCCGGGTGAAGTACCATGCGGACAGGCGCTGACGCGGCTCTTCTCTCGCGCGCGGTGAAAGGGACCTTCCGGCTCCTCAACGCCAGCCGGGCGTCGGCCGCCGGCCTGGCGGTGTTCGTGGTGATCTGCGGCCTCGCCGTGGCCGCTCCCTGGCTGGCCCCCCACGATCCCATCTCCCAGGATGTCCCGCACCGGCTCGAGGCTCCGTCGGCCGGGTACCTCCTGGGCACCGACGCCTTCGGGCGAGACATCCTCTCCCGGCTGCTCTGGGGATCCAGGATCTCGCTGACCATCGGGATCGTTTCCATCCTCCTCGCCATGGTCGTGGGCGGCGCGTTCGGGATCCTGGCCGGCTACAAGGGCGGCAGGACCGACTCGATCGTCATGCGGGTGATGGACGTGCTGCTGTCGTTTCCCACCTTGATCATGGGGCTCCTGATCGTGGCCGTGCTGGGGCCCAGCATGGTGAACCTGATCGGCGCGATCGCGCTCACGGTGGTCCCGAAGTTCGCGCGCATCGCCCGCGCGCCCACGATCGCGGTCAGGGAACGGGAGTTCATCGAGGCGTCCCGGGCGATGGGGGTCTCCGATCTCCGGATCATGGGCGTGCACGTCGTGCCCAACGTCGCGGGCGAGGTCCTGGTGATGGCCTCCTTGTGGACCGCCACGGCCGTGCGCATCGAGGCCTCTCTCAGCTTCATCGGCCTGGGCGTCAAGCCGCCCACGCCGACCTGGGGCGGCATGATCCGCGAGGGGTTCGAGCACATCCTGGACGCGCCCTGGCTGTCCATCTACCCCGGCCTCTGTCTGCTCGTGCTGGTTTTCTCCCTGAACCTCGTCGGCGATGGGCTGCGCGACGCAGCGGACCCGAAGCTCCGGAACGGCCAGAGCAGCTGGTAGCAGGCTTGGGTCTTGCTGATCAGTAGCTCTTCGGCAGCCCCAGGACGTGCTCGGCGAGGTAGTTGAGCGCCATCTGCTGCGAGACGGGCGCGATCTTGTAGAGGCGGACCTCGCGCCAGAGCCGCTCGACGTGGAACTCCTTGGCGTAGCCGTAGCCGCCGTGGGTCTGGAGCGCCACGTCGCACGCCTCGAACCCCGCCTCGGCCGCCAGGAGCTTCGCCGTGTTCGCCTCGGCGCCGCACGGCCGGCCGTTATCGAAGAGCCAGGCCGCCTTGAGGCACATGAGCTCGGCGGTCTCGAGCTTGGCCCACGCGAGCGCCAGCGGGTGCGCGATCGCCTGGTTCTGGCCGATCGGCCGGTCGAAGACGATGCGCTCCTTCGCGTACTGGACGGCGCGCGCGAGCGCCGCCCGCCCGATGCCGACCGCCTCGATGCCGGTCAGGATGCGCTCGGGGTTCAGCGAGTCGAGGAGATGGTAGAACCCCCGGCCGACCTCGCCGACGACGTTCTCGGCCGGCACCTCGAGGCCGTCGATGAAGATCTCGTTCGAGTCCACCGCCGCGCGGCCGAGCTTCTCGATCTCGCGCACCGTGATCTTCGCCCGGTCGAACTCCGTGAAGAAGAGCGTCAGCCCGCCGAACGGCCTGGCGGCCTCCCGCGGCGCGGTGCGCGCCAGGAACAGCATGTGAGTCGCCTGGCGCGCGTTGGTGTTCCACACCTTCCGCCCGTTGACGACGAAGCGGTCGCCCTTGAGCTCGGCGCGCGTCTGGATGCGGGAGGTGTCGGTCCCCGCGTTCGGCTCGGTGACGCCGAACGACATGACGATCTCGCCGGTCGCGATCCGCGGCAGGTACTTGCGCTTGAGCGCCTCGGCGCCGTGCTTCACGACGGGCATGGGCGGAAAGACGTAGAAGTGGATCGGCGCCGCACCCGAGGTGCCCGCGCCGGCAGCACAGATCTCGTACAGCATGAGGCTGGCCTCGGTGACGCCGAGGCCCGAACCGCCGTACTCCTCCGGGACGATCATGCCGAGCCAGCCCGCCCGGGCGAAGGCCTTCACCCAGTCCCACGGGTACTCCGCCTTCTTGTCCTTCTCGAGCCAGTAGTCGAGGGAGAACGAGCGGGCGAGCGCCGCTACTTCTTTCCGGATCAGCTCCTGCTGCTCCGTCAGCGCGAAGTCCATCCTACTTCCTCCCCTTGCCGGCCTGCCGCGCGCGCTGGATGCGCTCCCGGGCCAGGTCCGCCTCGACGGCCGCCAGGCGCTCCTCGACCGCCTTCACCTTCTCGGCCGCCTGGCGCGCCCCCGTCTGGGCGGCCTCGAGCTGGCGCTCGACCGCCTGCGTGGCGGCACGCGCGTCGGCGAGCTGCTTCTCCAGACGCTGGGTGCCGGTGCCCCACCAGAGGTATCCGACGAGCAGCCCGATCAGAAGCGCCACGATGCCGACGATCGTCGCCGTTCTGTTCATGCTGGGCCTCCCTGGCCTCGGTCGCGCTCCATGATGCGCGCCTGGACGGCCGCGGACAAGGCCCACCTTGCCCGCCGGCCCGGGAATGCTAGAATCGCGGCGCCATGGCGGTCCAGGCGCTGCACGCGCTGCAGAACGGGTTCATGGGCTTCGAGCGCGCGGGGCTCTTCTACGGGGAGTTCTCGGCCGAGCGCGTCCAGATCCCGATCGCCTGCTGGCTCATCCGCGCCTCCGACGCGGTCATCCTCTTCGACACGGGGCTCTCGCCGCGGGCCATCCCCGGCCTCATGCGCAACGACCCGATGGCGCGCTTCACCGAGGAGGACCTCCTCGTCCACCGGCTCGACTCGCTCGGCCTCGAGCCCGACAACGTGGACCTGGTCGTGCTCTCGCACCTGCACTACGACCACGCGGGCGGCGCCCAGCTCTTCCCTGGCTCTGAGCTGATCGTCCAGAAGGACGAGTACGGCTTCGCGCACTACCCCGCCTCGATCTTCGAGAGCTTCTACTACCGGAAGAACTTCGACCTCCCCGGGTACCGCTGGCGCCTGCTCGACGGCGACACCGAGATCCTGCCGGGCGTCACGGCGCTGCGCACCGACGGCCACACCCCGGGCCACCAGTCGCTGCTCGTCGAGCTGCCGCAGAGCGGTCCGGTGATCCTCGCCGCCGACTCCTGCTACTGGCGGGAGCACGTCGAGAAGGAGCGCGTGCCCGGCGTCGTCTGGAACCCGACGCAGGCGCTCCACTCGATCAAGAAGCTGAAGACGATCGCGCGCCTGACCGGCGGGAAGATCTTCCCCGGCCACGACCCCAATTTCTGGGAAACCGTCACGCAGTCCCCGGACGCGTACCGCTAGGAACAGGAGGATCCCCGTGACTGCACGCACACTCTCGATCGCGATCCTGGCCGCCGTCTTCGCCGTCAGCCCGGCCCCCCCCGCGGCGTCGCAGACCCGCGAGCTCGTCCTGGGCAACATCAACCCGCCCAAGCACGGCACCAGTCAGGCCTCTCAGCAGTTCGCCGACAAGGTCGCGGAGCTGACGGGCGGGAAGGTCAAGGTCGTCCACCACCACTCGGGCGCGCTCGGCGGCGAGCGCGAGGTGGCCCAGCAGATCCAGCTCGGGGCCGTGGACTTCGGGCCGATCACCACGGCGCCGCTGTCGACCCTGGTGCCCGAGATGTCGGTCTTCCAGCTCCCCTACATCTTCCGCGACTACCAGCACGTCTACGCCGCGCTCGACGGCAGCGACGTGATCCGCAAGTACTACGAGCCCGTGCTCGACAAGAAGGGCTTCAAGCTGATCGGCTTCATCGCCGCCGGCTACCGCGGCATCTACGGCCACCACCCGATCAACGGGATTGCCGACGTCCGGGGCAAGAAAATCCGCGTGCAGGAGGACAAGATCCTCGTCGCGACCTTCAAGGCGCTCGGGATGATCTCGACGCCAATCGCCTTCCCCGAGGTGGCGACGGCGCTCCAGACCAAGGTGATCGACTTCGCCGAGGGCGGGATCAACACCTTCTACCACAACAAGTTTTACGACATCGTGAAGAACGTCGCCGACGTGCGCCACACCCACCAGGCGATCGCGCTCATCATGTCGAAAGCCTCGTGGGCGAAGCAGGACGCCGCCACCCAGAAGGCGATCGTGGAGGCCTGGGAGCACGCCCGCCAGTTCAACCGCAAGTTCATCCTCGACGAAGACAAGGGCATCCAGGAGCAGGTGCGCGCCAAGGGCGTCGCCATCACCAAGCCCGACGCGACCCCCTTCCGCGAGGCGACGAAGAGCGTGTACGAGGAGTTCTACGCGACGCCGGCGGGGAAGGACGCGCGCAAGGTCGTCGACCACATCCTGAGCATCAAGTAGGCGTGCCCGCTCCGGACCGGCCGTTCGGGGCCTGGGGCGCCCGGCTCTACGACGGCCTTGGCCTGCTCGGCGGGGTCGTCCTCGCCGCGATGGCCCTCGCCGTGTTCGTGCAGGTCCTGCTGCGCTACGTCTTCACCTACGCGCTGGACGGCCTCGACGAGGTGCCGCGCTATCTCTTCGTCTGGCTCGTCATGATCGGCGCCGCCGCCGCCATGCACCGCGGCGAGCACACCGCGCTCGACTACTTCCAGCAGCGCCTGGCGCCGCGCAGCCGGGCGCTCGCCGTCATCGTCACCAACGGCGTCGGGATGCTCCTCTTCCTCTCGCTCATCAAGACGAGCTTCGTCCTCGTCCCGAATTCCAACCTCCAGTCGAGCGCCGGGCTCGGCTTGCCCCTCGGTTACGTGTACGCGGCGGTACCGGTGGGCGCCGCGCTGATCCTCCTGCCGATGGCGTGGCGCTTCGTCGGCGCCGTGCGTGACCTGTGGCAGAGACCCTCCTGATCGTCTTCGTCGTCTTCGTCCTGCTCGGAATGCCGGTCGCGATCGCGCTCGGCGTCGGCACCCTCGCCGCTGCCACGCTCTACCCGGCGCTCAATCCGATTATCATCCCGTCGCGCTTCGTGGGCCTGCTCTCGGACTCCTTTCTCCTCCTCTCGGCGCCGCTCTTCATCCTGGCGGGCAACATCGCCGCGCGGGGGGGCGTGGCGCGCGCCATCATCGACCTCGCGACCGCGCTCGTGGGCCGCTTCCGCGGCGGTCTCGCCTACGTGAACATCGTGGACTCGATGATCTTCGGCGGCATCTCGGGCTCGGCGGTCGCGGACGTCTCGGCGCTCGGCACCTTTCTCATCCCGCAGATGGTCCGCAAAGGGTACGACCGCGACTTCGCCACGGTGCTGACGATCTGCACGGCGATCCTCGCGCCGATCATCCCCCCGTCCATCATCGCCGTGATCTACGCCTGGATGGCCGACGAGTCCGTCGCCGCGATCTTCGCCGGCGGCTACCTGCCGGGGCTCCTCATCGCGATCGGCATGGCGGTGCCGACCTTCATCATCGCGAAAAAGCGGAACTACCCGAAGGAGCCGCCACCCACGCTCGCCTCGTTCACCCGGGCCGTGCGGAACTCGCTGCCCGGCCTCATGATCCCGATCATTATCATGGGCGGCATCCTCGCCGGCTGGTTCACGCCGACCGAGGCCGCCGCCGTCGCGGTCGTCTACGCGCTCGCCGTGCCGCCGCTCTTCTACCGGGAGCTCTCGTGGCGGGAGGTGCCGGGGATCTTCGCCGACTCGGCGCGGCTCTCTGGTGTCATCGGGCTCATCATCGGGCTCGTCGGGGCGTTCGGCTGGGTGCTGACCTACTCGAAGTTCCCGTTCCGCGTCGCCGAGTTCATCGGCACCTTCGCGCCGACGTGGTGGCTCTTCATGATGTTCGTGATCGTGCTCTACGTCTTCCTCGGGACGTTCCTCACGCCGTCGGAGATCATCCTCGTCACGGTGCCGGTGCTGCTGCCCGGCGCGCAGGCGCTCGGCATCCATCCGATCCACTTCGGCATGGTGTGCGTGATCGCCTCGGCGATCGGGCATGTGACGCCGCCCGTCGGCCTCTGCCTCTTCCTCGGCATGGCGATCAGCGGCCTGCCGATGGAGAAGCTCGTGAAGCCGCTCGTGCCCTTCCTCGTGGCGATCGTCGTGGTGCTCCTCCTGGTCGCCTTCGTCCCGGAGACGGTGCTCCTGCTCCCCCGCCTCTTCGGCTTCGTCAAGTAGTCGCGGGGCTACGGCTGTCCGCGGGCGCCCTCGGCGACCGGGAGCTTCGCCTGTCCGCCTCCGGCAGCTACAGCTGCAGGCCGAGGATCTCGAGCCGTCCGTATTGCCGGAAGTGGCGGTCGAAGGTGAATGCCGTCCGGGCGCCTCTGGAATCGAGCACCGCGAAGGAGATGGCGTCGCACAGGCTCCAGTCCTTGTCCGCATGGGTCGCGAGGATGGCCTTTGCACGCTCCTCCTCCTGGGGCAGGACACGGAGCACGAGCAGGCCGCCCGTGAGCAGCCATTGTCTCGCGATGGCGCGCCCGAGCTTTCGCAGCAGGAGGGCGTGCGCTTCCGCCTCGACGTAGTTGGTCACGAAGCTCGGGCGTCGCTCGGCGACGATACGGTCAGCCGCGGCCACCAGCCCGCCCGTGGTCGGCGTCGTCAGCGTCCAGAAGGGCGAGGATCGCGCTGGAGTCCCACAGGACCCCGCGCCTCATCGGTCGAGGAGCGCGTGCTTGTCCCGGGCGCCGGGGCCGCCCCCGCGGCCGCGCCCCGCCCCGACCATCCGGAAGATGGGGTGGTCCCGGGTCAGGGACTGGATGTCCCGTCGCGCGCTCCGCCGTGCCCAGCTCGTCAGTCCCTGGGCGAGCACGAGGCGGCGGCCGCGGTCACGAACGCTCGGCAAGTCCCCCCGCCGGATCATCCGCCAGACGGTGGAGGGGGAGACCCCCAGCGCCAGCCCGGCTTCCTCGATGCTGACCCGCCGACCCGCGGTCGCCATGCCCCGGAACCTATCAACCGTCGAGCGCTCTGTCGATCATGTCACGACCGCCCCCGGCAACCACAGCCACGTCATCCTCGACTCTATCTTGCCAAGCCCTTCGTTTCTCGTTCGGCCTTCTCCAGCCAGTACGTCATCCCCATCTCGCGGTACATCGCGCTCGCCGTCTGCCAGTGCTCCTCCGACTCGGCGCGCCGGCCGGTGCGCCGGTAGAGCGTCGCGAGGCCCGCGTGACTGCGGGCGGCGAGGGGGCGCATGCCGCGCTCCTGGGCCAGCGCCAACGCCTGCCGGTAATAGCCGTCGGCAATCTTCACGTCGGGAGAATCGGACTGGCAGGCGATCTCCCCGAGCAGGCGAAGGGCCCATCCCTCATATGTTAAGTGATTGAACTGCCGCGTCAGCTCCAAGGCTCGAAGGGCAGCTTCCATGGCGTCCTTGTACTGTTGGCCGAGCGCGCAGGCTTCGCCGAGCCACAGGACGTTCAAAGTGTTGTAGGTCCCCGTTCCAATTGCTTCCTTGACGCCCCGCTTGGCCTCGCGAAGGGTGGCGATCCCCTCGGCCATGTGTCCCGACCTCGCGATCGCAATACCGTGAAGCCCTACTGAAATCTGGAGCAGGATTGGAATGGTCCAATCGCGACACAAGGCTATGGTGCGTTCGAGCAGGCGGACCGCGGAATCGAGTTCTCCCCTCTGGACGTATGCGTACGCAAGGCCCCAGTGCGCAACAGCGATGCTGTAGGCGTGATCCACCGCCTCTGCTACCTGGATGGCATCCCTGCCGCGGGCGATCGCCGCGTCAAATTCGCCCAACTCGGCAAGAGCCCAGGAGAGGTAGTGGCCTACAAGCGCTGCGGGAAAGCTGTGGAGGCCAAACCGCTCGCGACTCAACGCGCCCGGAAGCAGTTGCAGCGTTTTCTCGAGGTGTTCTTTGGCCTGACCCAGGTTGCCGACGGGAATACAGGTCGCCCCGCAGTACAGATTGGCCGCCACCTGCAGGGGCAGATCACCGAGGGATTCGGCAATTGCATAGGCGCTCTGGGAGAAGGTGCGCGCCTCCTTGGCATCTCCGGAGACGAGCAAATGATGGCTCGTGTACACGGAGACGCGGGCGAGCCGGTGTTGATCGTCGATCGCTCTGGCGAGCTGTTCCGCCTCGCGGATGTAACCGAGAGCTTTCTGCAGGTCCATGAGCGCAAACAGCGCCGCGCGAAGGTCGAACCGGAGATCAATCGCCTGCTCGATCGTCGCGCGAGTTTCGGGCAGGTGAGCGAGGGCAACGAGCGCTTGTTCAAAGCAAGATACGGCCTCGCGATTCGCAGAGCGCGCGAACGCCTTGATGCCGGCCTGACGAAGGTACGTCAGGGCCCTCTCCCAGGCTTCGCCATGAAAGGCGTGATGGGCCAGCCGCTCGACATGCTCGGTCAGGCGGTCGGGGGCAAGCCGCTCGATGGCCTCCATGATGCGCCGATGCAGGCCGCGGCGGCGATCGTGGAGCAGGCTCTGGTAGGCAACCTCTTGGGTGAGTGCATGCTTGAAGGTGTACTCGAGGTCCGGGAAGAGCCTCGCCTCGTAGAGGAACTCGCCGGCCTGCAGGTGGCCGAGCCCCTGGCGCAATCGCTCTTCACCTTCATCGGCGGCGGCCTGGAGCAGCGTGAAAGGCACGTCCTTGCCGATGACCGAGGCCGCCTGCAGGAGCCGCTTGTCCTCGGGGGCGAGCCGGTCGATGCGGGCGGTGAGGATCGCCTGGGCGGTGGCAGGGATCTGGAGGCTCTGCACGGGCTTCTCGAGACGGTACGTGCCCCGGGTGCCCGTGAGGGTCCCGGTCTCGACGAGGGTCCTGACGCTCTCCTCGAGGAAGAACGGATTCCCCTCCGTCCGCTCGATGAGGAGCCGCTTGAGCGGCGGAAGTGAGGAGTCGTTTCCCAGCAGTGCCTCCAGCAGTTCCTCGGCGCTCTCGGGCGGCAATGGGTCGATCCGGATCTGCCGGTAGTAGGTCTTGCCCCCCCAGCCATGCTGGTATTCGGGACGGTAGTTGACCAGGAGGAGGAGCCGGGCCGTCGGCAAACTCTCGACCAGGCTGTCGAGGAGAGCCTGGGTCTCGGCATCGATCCAGTGGAGGTCCTCGAACATCACCAGGAGAGGTTGGACCTGGCTCTCCCTGAGCAGGAGGCGCTTGACCCCGTCGAGCGTTCGCTGCCGGCGCTGGAGCGGGTCGAGTCGCTCCCACTGGGGATCTTCAGGCGGGACATCCAGGAGCGCGAGGTAGGCTGGTACCGAGGGCTCGAGGGCGCGATCCAAGGAGAACACCTTCCCGGTGACCTTCTCCCGGATCTTCCGCGCCTCATCCCGGGCCTCGATCTGGAAGTAGGCCTTGAGCAGCTCGATGACGGGTAGATAGGCGGTGGCCTTGCCATAGGAGACTGACCCGCTCTCGATAATCAGCCAGCCCTGGGTTCGGTGCGAGTGGGTGAACTCCCAGTAGAGCCGGGACTTGCCGACGCCCGGCTCGCCGACGCCGCCCACGACCTGGCCGTGCCCACCACGTGCCCGTTCTAGCGCCTGGCGGAGCTGGTCCAACTCGCCCTCGCGGCCCACGAAGCGCGTGAGGCCCCGGGCGGCCGCGGCATAGAGCCTGGAGCGCACGGTCTCCGCCCCCACGACCTCGAAGACCTCGATCGGAGCATCCAGCCCCTTGACGGGCCGCGGGCCGAGTGGCTTCACGACGACGTAGCCTTCGGCCAGCCGCAGCGTCTCTGGCGGAACCAAGATAGAACCCGGGAGCGCCATCTGCTCCATCCGGGCTGCGAGGTGGGTCGTCTGCCCGACCGCCGTGTAGTCCATGTGGAGGTCGCTCCCGATGGAGCGCACCACGACTTCCCCGGAGTTCAGCCCGACCCGGATCTGGATAGGAATTCCCCGCGCCCGGTGGACCTCCTCGGCATAGCGCGTCACCGTCTCCTGCATCCGGAGCGCCGCGTAGCACGCGCGCACGGCGTGGTCCTCGTGGGCCAGCGGTGCGCCGAACAGGGCCATGATCCCGTCGCCCATGACCTGGTTCACG
>JBBTPF010000306.1:0-1960 GCA_038066295.1 Candidatus Methylomirabilota bacterium
CGACCGTGGAGCCCGCCGCCCCGAACGCCTTCGCCTCCATGCACTCGGCGACCGCGGCGTCCGTCTCGTCGAGCGTCCGGCAGACGATCGCACCCTTGCCGGCGGCGAGCCCGTCGGCCTTCACGACGATCGGCGCGCCTACCTCGCGGCAGTAGCGCCGCGCGCGGCCGGGGTCGTCGAGGGTCGCGAAGCGCGCGGTGGGGATCCCGTGGCGCGCCATCAGGTCCTTCGCGAACGCCTTGGAGCCCTCGATCGCCGCGGCCCGCGCCCCCGGGCCGAACGCGGTGAGGCCCGCCTCGGCGAGGCGGTCGGCGAGGCCGGCAACGAGCGGCGCTTCAGGGCCGATGACGGTGAGGTCGACGCGCTCGCGCCGCGCGAGCGCCACGAGGTCGCCCACGGCGTCGGCCGCCACGGGCACGCAGTCGGCCCGGCGGGCGATCCCCGGGTTGCCCGGCGCGGCGAGCAGTGTCTGGACCAGCGGGCTCTGGGCGATCTTCCACACGAGCGCGTGCTCCCGTCCCCCGCCCCCGATGACCAGCACCCTCACGATGGGCCGCCCTGTTCAGGTGGCTCGACGACTTCGAGGTGGGCCCGCGCGATCCGCGCCCACGGGCTGCCCGAGTCGAGGTCGAGGTAGCGCTGCCAGTGTCGGACCGCCTCGTCGCCGCGGCCGGCGCGGGAGAGCGCGCCGGCCAGGTTGAAGTGCGCGTCCGCGTAGTCCGGCGAGAGCTCGAGCGCGCGCCGGTAGTCGCCGATCGCCGTCTCGAGCGCCCCGCGGTCCTCGTGGAGGGAGCCGAGGTTGTAGGCCGCCTCGCAGCAGCGCGGATCGCGCTCGAGCGCCGTCCCGTACGCCGCCTCGGCCTCGTCGTACCGCCCCATCCGGTGGAGCAGGAGCCCGAGGTTGTTCCACGCGGCGGCATACGTCGGATCGATCGCGACGACGCGGCGGTACGCCCCGATCGCGTCCTCCCACTGCGCTGGATCCCCGTCCCATTCGCTCGCGCGCTCGAACCACGTCTCCGCCTGCTCGACCGGCGGCGCCAGCGGCCTCACCAGCCCGGTCGCGAGCGTGGCCGTCGCGTCCGCCTCGAGGCCGCCCGAGTCGAGCGCCAGCACGAGCTGGCCGCTCCTCGGGTCGAAGCGGACGCGGTCCGACTGGGCGAGCAGACGGTCGCCCTCGAGCACGAGCCTCAGCTCGGCCAGCGGCTGCTCGAGGCTCGGGTCCTGGCGCCGGAGGGCGGCGAGCGCCTGCTTGATCTGCCGCACCGATGCGCCGGCATCGAGGAGCGCGCTCGCGGCGCGCAACGCGAGCAGGTCGCGAAAGGTGTAGCCCGAGTCGCCGCGCAGGAGCTCGAGGCGCCGGAGCTGGGCGGCGCGCTTCGGCGTGAGCGTGAGGATGCGGGTGAGCTCCCGCACGCCGTAGATCCGCTCGGGCTGGAGCCGGCTCAAGCGAGGCCGCCGCCCGCTGGGTCGTCCAGGAGTGTGCCCGTGGAGACGGACGGTGGCCCGGGGAGCGCGGCTTCGGGAGGGGTCGCTCGACCACGCGGCACGCGTGGTCCCACGACCCCTGTCGTGCATGGCCGTCGACTCCCGGGCGTGATCGCGACCATGCTCAGGCTAGTGGCGGAAGTGGCGGATGCCCGTCAGCACCATCGCCATGCCGTGCTCGTCGGCGGCCTCGATCACCTCCTCGTCGCGGAGCGAGCCGCCCGGATGGATCACGGCGGTGGCGCCCGCGTGCGCGACCACGTCGAGCCCGTCGCGGAACGGGAAAAACGCGTCCGACGCGCAGACGGTGTTCGCGGTCTCGAGCCCCAGCTCCCGGGCGCGCATGACGGCGATCCGCGCCGAGTCCACGCGGTTCATCTGGCCCGCGCCGACGCCGATCACCAGGTCGCGCACCGTCAGCACGATCGCGTTCGACTTCGCGTGCTTCGCGCCGCGCCAGGCGAAGCGCAGG
>JBBTPF010000307.1:0-7189 GCA_038066295.1 Candidatus Methylomirabilota bacterium
GCGCCGGAAGCGGCGGGTGGACGCGTGCCAGAGCGAGTCCCGCGCCGGCCGCGCTGGGAGCGCCAGGTCGCCGAGGACCGCGCCTGAGGCCTTGCCGGCCATTATTGGAGCGGGAGCCGTGAGCCCGGCTCGGGCCGTGGGTGGCCTGAGAGAGATGCGCGGGGCTTCATCGGTAGGAGATCCGGGGGTCGAGCCAGCCGTAGAGGAGATCGGCGATCAGGTTGAAGAGCACCACGAGGCACGAGAAGACGAACGTGATCGCCATGATGACGGGCGTGTCGTTGGCGAGGATGGAGGAGATCAGGAGCGAGCCGATGCCGGGGACGCGGAAGATCTGCTCCGTGATCACCGCGCCCGTGAAGATGCCGGGGATCTGGAGCGCGACGAGCGTGACGACGGGAATCAACGCGTTGCGCACGGCGTGCTTCACGAGCGTGGTCCGCTCCGAGAGCCCCTTGGCGCGCGCCGTGTTGATGTAGTCGAGGCGGATCACGTCGAGCACGGCCGAGCGGACGAAGCGCGTGAGGGTGGCGCCCTGGAACAGACCGAGCACGCTGACGGGCATGATCGCCTGCCGCACGTGCTCCCACCACCAGCGCCAGCCCGTCGCGCTGATGTCGGCGCGGTAGATGAACGGCAGCCAGTCGAGGTAGATGCTGAAGAGCAGGATGAAGAGGAGCCCGGTGAAGAACGTCGGCAGCGAGAACCCGATGAACGCGAGCGTCGTCGCGATCTGGTCGAAGACGGAGTACGGGCGCGTCGCCGAGAGCGTGCCGATCGGCAGCGCGATCAGGAGCCCGAGGAGCTGCGCCGCGCCGAGCACGACGAGCGTGGTCGGCAGCCGCTGGAGGATGAGGGTGTCCACGTTGATGCGGCTCACGAACGAGAAGCCCCAGTCCCCGCGGAGCATGGACGTGAACCAGCGCGCGTAGCGGATGGGGAGCGGGTCGTCGAGGCCGAACTTGGCCCGGAGGTTCATGCGCACCTCCGCCGGCACGTTCGGGTTGGTCGCCAGCTCCTCGAAGGGATCGCCCGGAGCGAGCGCCAGGACGGTGAACAGCACCAGACTGATCCCGAGGAGGACCGGGATCGAGATCAGGAGCCTCCGGACCAGGTACTTGCTCATGAATGCCCGTGAAAGCGGGGTGGGGCGGGCTCCCTCAGACCTGTGTCGTCTTCAGTGTCTGAGGCCGCCCCACCCCGCCGACGCTATGCTTTGGACCAGTAGGCGAGAGCCCAGAGGTCGGAGTCCCACCCGCTCTGAGCCACGTCCCGCATGCGGTTCCCGATCGCGGCCACCCGCGGACGGAAGACGACCGGAATGACCACGATGTTCTGGATCACGAGGTCGTTCATCTTGATGAAGAGCGCCGCTCGCTTGACCGGATCCATCTCGGCCTCCGCGGCCTTCCACGTCTTGTCGTACTCCTCGTTGCGCCACCGGGTGGGGTTGCGCCCCGCCCACTTGTTCTCCTTGGACGCAACCTCCCACGACGTGAACTGGTCCATGAACCGCTGCGGGTCGGGCTGCGTCATCGTCGTCGTGTACATCTGGATGTCGGTGTAGAAGTGCAGGTACGTGTCCGGGTTGGCCGGGTCCGACGAGAAGTAGACCGAGGCCGTGACCGCCTTGATCTCGACGTCGATCCCCGCCTTGGCGCACGCCTGCTTGACGATCTGCTGGTTCTTCTGGCGCGGGGCGTTGATCGAGGTCTGGTAGACGAGCTTGAGCTTCTTGCCGTCCTTCGTCCGGATGCCGTCGGCGCCGCGCTTCCAGCCCGCGGCGTCGAGGATCTGGTTGGCCTTGTCCACGTTGAACTCCCACTTCGTGTTCTTCGAGACGAACCGCGAGGGCGCGTTGATGAAGTTCGCTGTCGCAATCCCCGTTCGTCCATAGATCTGCTCCTGGACGGAGCCGCGGTCCACGAGGAGATTGAGGGCCTGGCGCACGGCGGGGTCGGTGAGGAAGGGGTGAGTGGTCTTGATGGACGCGCGCTCGCCGTCCACCTCCTTCCAGGGGTCGGTGTTGTTGAGCTGGATGTGCTCGATGTTGCCGCCGGCCACGATGTCGGCGCGGCCCTTGCCGCCCTGCTCGAGGCGCTTCAGGATGTCATCCTCCACCTGCATGTTCCAGGCGTAGTCGAACTCGCCGGTCTGGATGACGGCGCGCGCGGCGGAGATCGCGTCGCCGCCGCCCTTCATCTCCAGGGTGTCGAAGAACGGGCGATTGGCCACGTGGTAGTTCGGGTTTAGTTCGGCACGCACGATGTCGCCGGGCTTGAAGTCGACGAACCGGTACGCGCCCGTGCCAACCGGCTTGAGATTCGTCGGCGCCTCGCGGGACTTGCCGCCCTTGTACGCCTCGAACAGGTGCTTGGGGATGATCTGGCCGGTCGGCCCGCAGAAGGGCGCGGACCAGAACGGCGTCGGCGTCTTGAAGGCGATCTTCACGGTGTGGGTGTCGAGCTTGTCGATCTTCGCGATGTCCCGGTACTGGCCGATCGAGACGGCGGCCGTCCCCGGGTCCACCGCGTACTCCCAGTTGAAGACCACGTCGTCGGCGGTGAAGGGCTTGCCGTCGTGCCACGCGACGTTCTTCTTCAGTCGCCAGGTCACGGACAGCCCGTCCCGCGCGACCTGCCCGTTCTGGAGGCTCGGCACCTCCGCGGCGAGGACCGGGAAGAGGTTGCCGTCCGGGTCGTAGGAGGCCAGCGGCTCGTAGAAGATACGGGAGGCGTCCTGGTCTTTGGTGCCGCTGCCGAAGTGCGGGTTGAGGAGCGTGGGCGCCTGCCACCAGAGCGTCTTCAGGAGGCCGCCGCCGCCGCGCTTGGTCGGGTTGAACGTCCACCTCGGTTGCGCCTGCGCCACGCCGGCGGAGGCGAGCATCTGGGCGGCCAGAGGCGCCGTCAGCCCCAGGGCCACCATGGTCTGCACGAAGCGACGGCGGCTCAGGGTGCCCGCCTTCACCTCTCCGATCAGGGCTCTCAGTTCCCGCTCTTCCATGGACGTTCCTCCGTGAGCCGGTCGTCGGCGACCGGCTGGTTGGCGTCTTATCGTCTCGGTCGGTGCGCTGTCAAGGCTGCCGGTGCCAGTATGGGAGACGCCAGAACGTGGAGTCCCAGCCGGTGAGGTCCATGCCGCGCAGCCGCAGGCTCGAGGACGACACGCCGTTGCGCCACAGGACCGGGATGACCACGACGTTCTGGATCACGAGATCGTTCATCTTGACGAACAGCGCCGCGCGCTTCACCGGGTCGAGCTCACTGTCGGCCGCGCGGTAGGAGCGGTCGTACTCCTCGTTGCGCCAGCGCGTCACGTTACGCCCCTGCCACTTGTTGGCCTTGGCGGCGATCTCCCAGGAGCAGAACTGGTTCATGAAGTACTGGGGGTCGGGCGCCGTCATCGTGGTGTTGTACATCTGCAGGTCGGAGTAGAAGTGCGAGTACGTGTCGGGGTTGGCGGGGTCGGAGGAGAAGAACACCGAGGCCACGACCGACTTCAGCTCCAGCTCGATGCCGGCCTTGGCCGCCGCCTGCTTGACGATCTGCTGGTTCTTCTGCCGCGGGGCGTTGATGGACGTCTGGTAGACCATCTTGAGCCGCTTGCCGTCCTTGGCGCGGACGCCGTCGGCCCCGCGCGTCCACCCCGCCGCGTCCAGGATCTGGTTGGCCTTGTCGGCGTTGAACTCCCAGCGCGTGTTGCGCGAGGAGAAGCGCGACGGAGCGTTGAGGAAGTTCGCGCTGGTCTGGCCCTGCCGGCCGTAGATCTGCTCCTGGACCGAGGCCCGGTCCACGAGGAGGTTCAGGGCCTGGCGCACCGCGGCGTCCGCGAGCAGCGGGTGCGCCGTCTTGGCGCTCGCCCGCTCGCCGTCGACCTCCGTCCACGGGTCGGCGAAGTTGCACTGGATGTGCTCGGGGTTCCCCGTGGGCCAGATGTTGACGCGCCCCTTGCCGCCCTGCTCGAGGCGCCGCAGGATGTCGTCCTCGACCTGCATGTTCCAGGCGTAGTCGTACTCGCCGGTCTGGAGCACGGCGCGCGCGGCGGACGCCGCATCACCGCCGCCCTTCATCTCGAGCGTGTCGAAGAACGGCCGGTTCAGGACGTGGTAGCCCGGGTTCAGCTCGGCGCGCACGATGTCGCCGGGCTTGAAGTCCACGAAGCGGTAGGCGCCGGTGCCCACGGGCTTGAGGTTGCCGGGCGCCTCGCGGGACTTGGCGCCCTTGTACGGCTCGAAGAGGTGCCTGGGAATGATCATCCCGCGGTTGCCGCAGAAGGCGTCGGACCAGAAAGGCTGCGGCGTCTTGAAGCTCACCTTGACCGTGTGGCTGTCGAGCTTGTCGATCCGGGAGATCTCCCGGTAGGACCCGCTCGTGACCGCGGCCGTGGCCGGGTCCGCCACGTACTCCCAGGTGAAGACCACGTCGTCCGCCGTGAAGGGCCTGCCGTCGTGCCAGGCGACGCCCTTCTTGAGCCGCCACGTCACCGAGGCGAGGTCCCTGGCGAGGCCGCCGTTCTGGATCGTCGGCGCCTCGGCGGCGAGGATCGGCACCACGTTGCCGTCCGGGTCGAAGCCGGCCAGCGGTTCGTAGAAGATGCGCGAGGCGTCCTGGTCCTTCGTGCCGGTGGCGAAGTGCGGGTTGAGGAGCGTGGGCGCCTGCCACCAGAGGGTCTTGAGCTGGCCGCCGCCGCCTCGCCGCGTGGGAGCGAAGGTCTCGACCCGCGGCTGGGCCGCGACCCCCGCGGCGGCCAGCATCTGGGCCGCGAGCGGCGCGGTCAGGCCGAGGCTGACCATCGTGAGCACGAACGCCCGGCGGGAGAGCCGGCCGACCCTGACGTCCTGGATGAGCCTGCGAATCTCGCGTTCGTCCATGACAGAGCCCCCTTCGGTGCCGACGGTCATTGCAGCATCCGTACCGCGACCTCGAGCGCCTCGACCATGCTCTCGTGGTTGGCGACGCCCTTCCAGGCGCGGTCGAACGCCGTGCCGTGGTCCACCGAGACGCGGAGGAACGGGAGGCCCACCGTGACGTTCACGCCCGAGAGGCCGACCCAGCGCCTGGTCGTCTCGTCGTAGGTGAAGCCGAGCGTCTTCACGGGGATGTGTCCCTGGTCGTGATACATCGCGACGACAATATCAAATTCGCCGCCACGCGCGCGGGAGAAGAGCGTGTCGACCGGCAGGGGACCGGTGACGTTGATGCCCGCCTCTCGTGCCGCCGCGATCGCCGGCGCGATCGCGGTCTTCTCCTCGTCGCCGAAGAGCCCGTCCTCGCCCGCGTGGGGGTTCAGCCCGGCGACGGCGATGCGCCCCGCGGCGATGCCGAGGCCTTCGAGCGCACGCTGCGCGAGCTGGATCGTGCGAAGCACCCGGTCGCGCGTGACGAGGTCGGGGACGCGGCGGAGCGAGACGTGCGTGGTCACGTGGATCACGCGGAGATCCCCGCCCAGGAGCAGCATCGCGAAGTCGCGCGTGCCCGAGAGGGTCGCCAGGATCTCCGTGTGGCCGGTGTGCGTCATGCCGGCCGCCGCGAGCGCCTCCTTGTTGATCGGCGCCGTGACGATCCCGTGGATCAGGCCGGTCTTCGCCAGCGCGACGGCCCGGTCGATGTACTCGTACGCGGCGCGCCCCGCCGCGGCGCTGACCTCGCAGCGGGGCAGGGTCGCCATGTCCACGTTGGCGAGGTCGAGGACCTCGAGCGCGGCGCCGGCCCAGCGGCACTCGCCGACGTCCTTCACGGCGTGCAGGGACAGCCCGGCGCCGACGAGCGCCAGCGCCTCGCTCATGGTCGCGGCGGCTCCGATGACGACGGGACGGCACGTCTGGCGCACGCCCGGCTCGGCGCACGCGCGCGCGATGATCTCGGGGCCGACGCCTGCCGGGTCGCCCATCGTCACGCCGAGGATCGGGTTCTTCACGCGGCCGCCTCGCGGAGCGAGACCAACAGGCGCGGCGGACCGAAGCCGCCCGCCTTCGTCATCACCGTGAGCGCGGCCCGTCCGGGCGCCTGCAGGCGGCCGAGCGCCAGGCCCGGCCCGGGCGCGCCGGCGAGGTCGATGCGGCGGGCGCCGAGCGCCCGGTAGAGTGCCAGGGCCGTCTCGCCCCCGGTGACGACGACAAGATCGAAGGATTCCCGCGCCAGCACGCGCACGGCCTCCGCCGCGAGCACCGCTGCGGCGCGGGTCCGATCGCCCTCCTCGTGGTCGGGCGTCGCCAGCACGCGCAGTCCAGCGCGGCGCGCCTCGGCGCCCTGGCGCCGCGTCGCCGGAGCGAGGCTTCCCGCGACGATCAGCCAGCGCCCCGCGGGGAGGGACGCCGGGCCGGCCAGGCGGCCCAGGCGCGCCGCAAGGGGGCGCGCGAGCCCTGCCGAGCCCGCGAGGAGCGGCGGCGGCGCCACGGCGAGCGCCGCGTCCACGAGCGCCTCGAGATCGGCGTCGGTCTCCGCATCGGCGACCACGATCATGCCCGCGAGGCGTCCCAGCCGCGCGGCGAGCGCCGCGGCGCCCGCGCGGACTTCGCCGAGCGGGATCCAGGCGAGCGGGCGGTCGATCTCGGGACGGAGCGCGTCCACGACGTGCGCCGCCGGCGCGCCGTCCACGAAGAGCCAGCGGTCGCGCACGACGCGGCCCTGCGCGGGGAACGCGGGGCAGGCCACAGCGCTCGGGGTGCCGGTCGCCTGGAGCGTGGCAGCAATCTCGGCGCCGACGTGACCGCGCAGCGTCGAGTCGATCTTCTTGAACCACGATGCCCGGTCGGCCCGGACGACCTCGGCGGCCGCGCGCCGCACGCGGCGCGCCGCCTCCTCGCGCTCGAGCTCGCGCGACTCCGTGTCTACGACGGTGACGGGTGCCTCCGCGGGCGGGTCGGGCCAGACGGTGACCGGCACGGATGAGGCGCCGGCGAAGAGCGTGCCCGCGTCGCAGGCGCCGGTGAGATCGTCGGCGAGAATCGTAAGAACCATCAGAGCGCGCCTACTATAGCAAGTGTTTACGGATCGTTCACGGAATGTCGGGGTATACTTTTCGTGTTTCAGCAACGGACGGACATGGCACGCAAACTCCTGCTCGCCGTCGTGATCGTCGCCGCCGCGGGGATCGCCGGCGCCGCGCTCGTCGCCGCGATCGGGGCCTCGCGCGAGGCCTCCCGCGGCGTCGCGCCGGCCGAGGCGCCGCGGTCGGGCGGCGACGCCGC
>JBBTPF010000307.1:7199-8585 GCA_038066295.1 Candidatus Methylomirabilota bacterium
CCTCGCCGGCGGTCGAGTCGCGCTCGCGCGGTGACGGCCCGTCGCCCGGGGCGCCCCGCGTGGCGCTCAAGCCGCGGAAGGGACGCGTGCTCACCGTGGCCGACGCCGCGAAGGAGCTCGATCTCATCCGGCCCTCGCGCCAGAAGTTCGCCGAGGACTTCACGCTCCCGCTCGCGGAGGGGAAGAAGTTCCGCCTTGCCGACCAGCGCGGGAAGGTCGTCATGATCAACTTCTGGGCGACGTGGTGCCCGCCGTGCCGCGAGGAGATGCCAGCGATGGAGCGGCTCTGGCAGCACCACAAGGACCAGGGCTTTGTTATCGTCGCGGTCTCCCTGGACGCCGACCCGGCCGTCGTGAAGCCGTTCCTGGATCAGTACAAGCTCACGTTCCCCGTGGCCCTCGACCCGAAGATGGACCTCGGCAACGCCTACGGCGTGCGCGCGCTGCCGTCGAGCTTCATCGTGGACTCGCAGGGCTACCTCGCCGCGCTCGCCCTCGGCCCGCGCGCCTGGGACAACGACGCCTCCCACTCGCTCGTCGAAGGGCTCCTGCGATAGCGATGGGGGACTCGGTCGGGGTCGCCGTCTCGTTCAGCGCTGGGCTCTTCTCGTTCCTGTCGCCGTGCGTGCTGCCGCTCTTCCCGTCGTACCTCTCGTTCATCACGGGGATGTCGGTCGCCGACCTGACGGCGGACCTCGGTGCCGCGGCGCGCCGCCGCGTGCTGCTCCACGCGCTCGCGTTCATCGTCGGCTTCTCGATCGTCTTCGTGGCGCTCGGCGCCTCGTTCAGCGCGGCGGGCCAGCTCCTGCTCGACTACCGCCAGTGGATCCGCCGCGCCGGCGGGATCCTGATCGTCATCTTTGGCCTCTACATCGCCGGCGTCCTCCGGATCGGCCTCTTCGGCCGCACGCAGCAGTGGCAGCTCCGCGAGAAGCCGGCCGGCTATCTCGGCTCGCTCGCCGTGGGCGTCACCTTTGGCATCGGCTGGACGCCGTGCGTCGGGCCGATCCTGGGTGCGATCCTCTCGCTTGCGTCGACCACCGAGAACGTCCAGCGGGGCGTCGGCCTCCTCGTCGCCTACTCGGCGGGGCTCGGGCTGCCGTTCCTGCTCTCGGCGCTGGCGCTCGGCCCGTTCCTCCGGGCCTTCAAGCGCTACCGCCCGTTCATCCCCGTCGTGGAGCGCGCCGCGGGCGTCCTGCTGGTCATCGTCGGCGTGCTCGTCTTCACGAACTACTTCACGTACTTGAACGCCTGGACGGTGTCGCTCACGCCCGAATGGCTCCTCAAGCGGCTCTGAGCCGCGTGCGCGTCCACGTCAGGGTCCCCGCGACGTCCGCCAACCTTGGACCGGGGTTCGATTGTATGGGCATCGCGCTCGATTGGTGG
>JBBTPF010000308.1:0-1914 GCA_038066295.1 Candidatus Methylomirabilota bacterium
TAATGCAGCAGCGCGCCGACATCCGGAACATCGCGATCATCGCCCACGTCGACCACGGCAAGACCACCCTCGTGGACGCCATGCTCTGGCAGTCCGGCCTCTTCCGGCAGAACGAGTCGGTCCCCGAGCGCATCATGGACTCGATCGACCTCGAGCGGGAGAAGGGCATCACGATCATGGCCAAGAACACGGCCGTCGCGTACCGCGGCGTCCACGTCAACATCGTCGACACGCCCGGCCACGCGGACTTCGGCTCGGAGGTCGAGCGCACGCTGACGCTGGTGGACGGGGTGCTCCTCCTCGTGGACGCGGCCGAGGGTCCCCTGCCGCAGACGCGCTTCGTCCTGAAGAAGGCGCTCGAGGCCGGCCTGCCGCCGATCGTCGTGATCAACAAGATCGACCGGTCGGACGCGCGCCCCGCCGAGGTGCTGGACGAGGTCTACGACCTCTTCATCGATCTCGACGCGACCGAGGACCAGCTCGAGTTCCCCGTGCTCTACACCAACGCGCGGGTGGGCACGGCCACGCGCGACCTGAAAGACCCCGGCGGGTCCCTCGAGCCGCTGTTTGACACGATTCTCGCCACGGTTCCGCCACCGCGTTTCGATCCGGCCATGGGACTTCAGTTTCGAGTGGCGATGCTCGACTGGGACGATTACGTCGGCCGGGTCATCATTGGCCGCATCGTCAGCGGGCGGGTCCATCAGGCCGACCGCGTGGCCGTCGTCCACCGCGACGGATCGGTCGAGTACGTCAAGGTGACCGTGCTCTACGGCAATGAAGGGCTGAAGCGGATCGAGGTCGCGGAGGCGAGCGCGGGCGATATCGTGGCCATCGCCGGGATCGACGCGATCGAGATCGGCGAGACGGTCGCCGACGCCGAGGCTCCGGTAGCCCTGCCGCTGATCCGCATCGACGAGCCGACGGTGTCGATGCTCTTCTCCGCGAACGTCTCGCCGTTCGCCGGCAAGGAAGGGAGGTTCGTGACGTCGCCGCAGCTCCGCGACCGGCTCTTCAAGGAGCGGCGGGTCAACGTCGGCATCCGCGTGGAGGAGACCGACTCGCCCGACACCCTCCGCGTCTCGGGCCGCGGCGAGCTGCAGCTCGCGATCCTGATCGAGATGATGCGGCGCGAGGGCTACGAGATGGAGGTGGGCAAGCCCACGATCATCACGCGCGAGGAGCCGGGGCGCACGCTCGAGCCGATGGAGCACCTCGTCATCGACATCCCCGAGGACTACATCGGCGCGGTCACGCAGAAGATCGGGCCGCGGCGCGGCACGATGGTGAAGCTCGTGAACCATGGGACCGGGCGCGTCCGGCTCGAGTACCGCATCCCCGCCCGCGGCCTGATCGGCTATCGCACCGAGTTCCTGACCGACACGCGCGGCACCGGGCTCCTCAACCACCTGTTCGACGGGTGGGACGAGTGGCAGGGGGACATCGCCCACCGCCAGAACGGCGCGCTCGTCGCCGACCGCGCGGGGCGCACGACCTCCTACGCGATCGACAACCTCCAGGCGCGCGGCGTCATGTTCGTCGGCCCCGGCGAACCGGTCTACGAGGGACAGATCGTCGGCGAGAACGCGCGCGACAACGACATGGACGTCAACATCACCAAGGAGAAGAAGCTCACCAACATGCGCGCGTCCACCTCGGACGAGGGCGTGAAGCTCACTCCGCCCCGCACCATGAACCTCGAGCAGGCCCTGGAGTGGATCCGCGAGGACGAGCTGCTCGAGGTGACGCCGAAGTCGCTCCGCCTGCGCAAGCGCGCCCTCAGCGGCCGCCGGCGCTTCTAGTTTCTCGGAGGGGGCCTCTGACCGACGGGCTCCGCCCTCTGGGGCCCCCTCCGAAACCTCCCCCAGGACCGGTTGCGCCGGCGGAGCCGGCGCTCGAACGGCGGTTACTCCA
>JBBTPF010000309.1:0-2490 GCA_038066295.1 Candidatus Methylomirabilota bacterium
CCTTCGGACTCTTCACCAGCCGCTTGCCCACGTTGGCGAAGTACGGTGGCAGCTTCCGGATGAGGAACGTGTGCTCGAGGATGTCCACGTAATATAGAATCCTGACTTCTAATTTGCAATCTCGGCCTGCATCCGACAGAAGCGGTCTTCCAGACCCTCGGGATGATGATGAAGGAGGAGACGCTGGCCACTGCCCCTGCCCCCCGCATGGGCACATTGCTGGTGGTCATGTTCCTTCCCTCTGTCGATCAGGCGATCGACCTCGTCGCCCTGGGCCGCGCGCGGTCAGTCGCCCCGTATCACTCTTGAGACATTGGCTTGAGCCAGCCGTCCATGTAGGATCAAGAGGAGGCTGTTCGGATGCTTGGCACGCGTGCCGACTCAACGAGGGGTTGGATGTCCCATCGAATCGGCGGGAGGCGAGGACTGATGGAACTTAGCGTCATTAACTGGGATGGTCGTCGCGTTCCGGATGAGCTGCGAAAGCTCCCTCCCGGCCAGTACACCATTGCTCCGGTGGACCAGTCTCCGTCGTTGACGGACGACGAGGAAGCGGGAGTGCGCGCAGGGCTGGACGAGCTCGACGCCGGGCGAGGCATTCCCCTCGCTGACGTCATCCGCGAGATCCGCGGGAACGCGCCGCGGCGGTGACGATCGTCGTCGCGCCCCAGGCGCGGCGGGATCTCAACGACGCATACGATTCCATCGCGCGGGATAACCCTGCGGCTGCCGACCTCGTTCTCGCGCGGCTCGTCGAAGTGTTTGGCCTGCTGGCCACCGATACCTTCGTCGGGCCGGAAATCGTCCTACGGGACGGCAGGCGCGTCCGCAGCTGGCCCGTTCCGCCATACCGGATCTACTACCGCCGACGGGGCGATCTTTTCGAGATCGTCAGGGTCTATCATCAGGGCCGCCGCCCGATCGAGCGCTACTAAGGCTTGGGTTCCGGGCGGTTCGCCGTTGGTCTATCCGGCCAGCAGCTAAGGCTCAATCCTCCGAGGCGATACGCAGGATGACGTCCTGAACCTGCTGGATGGTAGCGTCCGGCCACTTCGCCGCGAGGCGTGCAAACAGGGCCAGCGCCGGCGCCATGAGGGCGTAGGCGGCGGTGACCTGCCGGCGGCGCGGGGTCACCCGCAGATCAGATCGCCAGCTCGGTCTTGAGGTCGAAGAAGCGGGCGCGGTCCGGCGTGAGCGCGAGCCGCATCGTCTCGTGCACCTTCGCTCGCACGGTCGGCTCGACGCGCGCCACGATCGTGTGGGCGCCGGCCCGGAGGTCGAGCAGTATCTCGGAGCCGAGCGGCTCGACGACGTCCACGAGCGCGTCGAAGGTGTACTCGGCCGGGTCGCCGCCCCCGGCGACGTGCAGATCCTCCGGCCGGATGCCCAGCGTGACCGTCTGGCCCTTGTACGCGCCGAGCCGGCCCGCGTGGACCGGCGGCACCTTCACGCGCAGGCCCTGGGTCTCGGCCCACAGGCCGCCCGCGTCGTTGATGGTCACGTCGATGAAGTTCATGGCGGGGGAGCCGATGAACCCCGCCACGAACTTGTTGGCGGGCTTCCCGTAGAGCTCGAGCGGCTCGCCGACCTGCTGGATCCAGCCGTCCTTCATGACGACGACGCGGTCGCCGAGCGTCATGGCCTCGACCTGGTCGTGGGTCACGTAGATCACGGTCGTCTCGAGGCGGTCGTGCAGCCGCTTCAGCTCGACGCGCATCTGGACGCGGAGCTTCGCGTCCAGGTTCGAGAGCGGCTCGTCGAAGAGGAACACCTGGGGATGGCGCACGATGGCGCGCCCGACCGCCACGCGCTGCCGCTGGCCGCCGGAGAGCTGGCGGGGCTTCCGCTTGAGCAGCTCCTGGATGCCGAGGATCTCGGCCGCGTCCTGCACGCGCTTCTGGATCTCGGGCTTCGGGAACTTCCGCATCTTGAGGCCGAACGCCATGTTGTCGTAGACCGTCATGTGCGGGTAGAGGGCGTAGTTCTGGAAGACCATGGCGATGTCGCGGTCCTTCGGGGGCAGGTCGTTGACGACCCGCTCGCCGATGGAGATCTCGCCGGCGGTGATCTCCTCGAGCCCGGCGACCATGCGGAGCGTCGTGGACTTGCCGCAGCCCGAGGGGCCGACGAGCACGACGAACTCCTTGTCGCGGACGTGGAGGTTCACGTCCTTGACGGCGTGCACCTCGTCGTACTTCTTGTTCAGGTCCTTCATCATCACCTGCGCCATGGAGATCTCCTTTAGCCCTTCACCGAGCCGGTCAGTCCGGTGACATAGTACTCGACGAAGAAGGAATAGACGAGGGCCACGGGGATGGAGCCGAGCAAGGCCCCCGCCATGAGCTGGCCCCAGAAGTAGATGTCGCCGCGGATCAGCTCCGAGACGACGCCGACGGGCACGGTCTTGCGCTCCGGGGACGAGAGGAAGATGAGGGCGTAGATGAACTCGTTCCAGGAGAGCGTGAAGGCGAAGATCCCCGCCGACAGGAT
>JBBTPF010000310.1:0-2691 GCA_038066295.1 Candidatus Methylomirabilota bacterium
AAGATGTTCCGCGGCTTCGACACCCACGAGGTGGACGCCTTCCTCGACGACGTCGCCGAAGACTACGAGACCGTGCTCAAGGAGAACGCGCTGCTCAAGGAGCAGCTCGCGACGCTCGAGGAGCGCTCGCGCGGCCTCACCGAGCGGGAGCGCGCGCTCCAGGACACGCTGGTGACGACGCAGCGGCTCGGCGACGAGATGAAGGCCGCGGCGCGCCGGGAGGCGGAGCTCCACATGCGCGAGGCCGAGCTCCGCGGGGAGAAACTCCTCGAGGAGGTGCGGAGCGAGGAGGCGAAGATCAAGAGCGAGATCCAGGCGCTCCGGCGCATGCGGCGCCAGCTCATCGAGGACCTCCGCTCGACGCTCGAGAGCTACTACCGGACGATGACGGCCGAGTTCGGTGAGGACGCGGGCGACAGCAAGCCCTGACGGCGCTCTGCTGCGGCTCCGCGTCCGGCCGCGCGCGTCCCGCGACGAGATCGTCGGCTGGCAGGACGGGACGTTGTGCCTGCGGGTGGCGGCGCCGCCCGTCGAGGGCGAGGCGAACCGCGCGGTCGAGGCGCTGCTGGCGCGGGTCCTCGGTATCGCGCCCTCGCGGATCCGGGTCGTGCGCGGTGAACGAGGCCGGGAGAAGCTCGTGAGGATCGCCGGCCTCAGCCCGGCCGACGTGCGGACGCGGCTCGCGTGACATCGCCGCCCCCCATCTCGCCGGTCCGGTGGGCGCACGACCGGCTCGTGCTGCTCGACCAGCGGCTGCTTCCGACACAGGAGATCGAGCGCGCCTGCCGCCAGTGGGAGGACGTCGCGGAAGCGATCCGCACGCTCGTCGTGCGCGGCGCGCCCGCGATCGGCGTCGCCGCGGCCTTCGGGGTGGCGCTCGCGGCGCGCGAGAGCGGGGCGACGACCTTCGACGGGCTCCGGGCCGATCTCGAGGCCGCGTGCAGGGGCCTCGCGGCGACGCGCCCGACCGCCGTCAACCTGTTCTGGGCGCTCGAGCGGATGAAACGGGTCGCGCTGGCTGCGCGGGCGCAGCCGCTCGACCAGCTCCGCGCGCGGCTCCTCGCCGAGGCCCAGGCGATCCACGACGCGGACGTCGCGGCGAACCGGGCGATGGGCGCCCACGGCGCCGCGCTCGTGCCCGCGAACGCCCGCATCCTCACCCACTGCAACGCGGGCGCGCTCGCGACGGCCGGCTACGGTACCGCGCTCGGCGTGATCCGCGCCGCGCACGCGCAGGGCAAGGTCGCGCGGGTCTGGGTGGACGAGACGCGCCCGGTGATGCAGGGCTCGCGGCTCACCGCCTGGGAGCTCGTGCGCGAGGGCATCCCGCACCGCCTGATCGCCGACGTCGTCGCGGCGTCGCTCATGGCGCGCGGCGAGGTGGACCTCGTCGTGACGGGTGCCGACCGGATCGCCGCCAACGGCGACACCGCGAACAAGATCGGCACCTATGCGCTCGCGGTCCTCGCCCACCACCACCGGGTGCCCTTCTACGTCGCGGCGCCGCTCTCGACGATCGACCCCGCGCTGCCGTCGGGCGAGCGCATCCCGATCGAGGAACGCGACGCGGAGGAGGTGCGGCGGGTCGGCGCCCAGCAGACGGCGCCCGCCGAGTCGCCGGTGTACAACCCCGCCTTCGACGTGACCCCGGCGCGCCTGATCGCGGCGATCGTCACCGAGCGCGGAATCTTCCGGCCCCCCTATTCCTTTGAGTAGTCCGGTCGCCCGCCGGTACCACGACCGGACGGCGCACTCGCCCCACTCGGTCCACACGAGCGGCCACACGCTCGACTGGGACGTGAAGCCCTTCCCCTTCAAGGTGTACACGGAGATCCCGCCGCTCCCGCTGCCACGCGAGATCGAGCCGGTCGCGACGGACACCCTCGAGGCGATCGCGACGCCCGCGACCCGGCGCGCCGAGGCGCTGAGCCTCGCCGGGCTCGCGGCGCTCCTCTACTACTCGGCCGGCGTGACGAAGAAGCAGACCTATCCGGGCGGCGGCGAGGTGCTCTTCCGCGCCGCGCCCTCGACCGGCGCGCTTTACCAGACCGAGGTCTACCTCGCCGCCGGGGCGGGCGCGGGGCTCGAGCCGGGGCTCTACCACTTCTGCCCGGGCGACTTCGTCCTCCGCCGCCTGCGGGACGGAGACGTGCGCGAGGCGCTCGCCCGCGCGGCGGCCGACGGGTCGATCGCGCGCCGCGCCGCGACGGTCGTGCTCACCGCGATCTTCTGGAGGAACACCTGGAAGTACCAGGCGCGCGGCTACCGCCATCTCTTCTGGGACTCGGGGACGATGCTGGGCAACCTCTTGGCCGTCGCCGGCGGGCTCGGGCTGGCGCCGCGGCTCGTCACGGGGTTCGTCGACGCCGACGTCAACCGCCTGCTCGGGCTCGACGCCGCGCGGGAGGCCGCGCTCGAGCTGGTGGCGCTCGGCCCCGACGGCCCGCCCGCGCCGCCGGCCAGCGCGATCGAGGAGATCAACCACGCCTTCATCCCGCTCTCGTCCTCCGAGGTCGACTACCCGCTGCTGCGTGAGGTCCACGCCGCCTCGGCGCTCGACACCCCCGAGGACGTGCGCGCGTGGCGCGATGCCGGACGAGCGCCGGGGCCGCCCCGACCGCCCAGACAGTCACCCGCGAGGGCCGTTCCTCCGGGGTCGATGTCGGATCGACCCGCCGAAACGCGGGTCTC
>JBBTPF010000311.1:0-2931 GCA_038066295.1 Candidatus Methylomirabilota bacterium
TACGATGCCAAGGGGCTCGCCGAGCACGTCCTCGGGGCGCTCGGTGTCATGACGACGTCCGGCGACGCCGGGCGGCTCGGCGGCTTCGAGCCCGACTGCCACGCCACGCTCCTGACCGGCGACGGCCGGGTGGCGGCCGAGTTCGGCGAAGTCGCGGCCGCGGCGCGCGAGGCCTTCGGGATCGCCGCGTCCGTGTTTGCGGCGGCGATCTCACTGGACGTCGCGCTCGCGGCCGTGCCCGCGCCGCTCCGCTACCAGCCGCTGCCGCGCTTCCCGGCCGTGCAGCGCGACCTCGCGTTCCTCGTCGGCGCCGGCCAGGAGGTGACTGCTGCGCAGATGGAAGCGCAGCTCGCGCGCGAGGCGGGGCCGCTCGTGAGGCGGCTCACGCTCTTCGATGTCTTCCGTTTCCCCGACGGCCGCCGGAGCCTCGCATGGCGACTCACGTTCCAGGCGGAGGACCGCACGCTGACGGACGACGAGGTGAACCAGATCCAGGAGCACCTCGCCCGGCGGGTCGCGGAGACGTTCCGCGTCACGCTGAGGAGCGGCTGATGGACGACGGCGTCGTCGAGCGCCTGGCCCGGCTCGAGGAGGCGGTGCGGCGCGCCGTCGAAGTGCTGGGACGCCTCCGCGAGGAGAACGCCCAGCTCAGGCGCGAGGTGAAGCGCCTCGGCGAGGAGCGAAAGCAGGTCCTGACCCAGGTGGACGCGATCCTCAAGGACATCGCCAAGCTCGAGCTGGACAGGCCCGAATGACCGACGCGCGCCTCTCTCAGGCCACCCACGGCCCAAGTCGGCCTCGCGGCCCCCGCGACAAATGACCGAGCCCCGGCGCGTCGAGTTCCAGCTCCTCGGCCAGACCCTCACGGTCCGCACCGCGGAGTCGCCCGACTACATCCGCACGCTCGCGAAGTACATCGACGAGCGCGTGTCCGCGCTCAAGCGTTCGGGCGCGAAGGATCCGATGACCGCGCTGCAGCTCGCCGCGCTCGACATCACCGACGAGCTCTTCAAGGCGCGCGACGATTCCGCGCGCGATCAAGGCGACGTCAGCAAGCGCCTGGGGGCTCTCGTCGCGATCCTCGAGAAGGCGACGCCGAAGGAGCCCGCCTAGCCCGTGGAGGCGGACGGTGGCACACGGAGGAGAGCCTCGAGAGGGGTCGCTCGACCACGCGGCCTGTGGCCGCGCGTTCCGTCGCGGCTGGGCTCCAGCCTGCGCGCGGGGTCCGAGGCCACGCGGTGGGAACGGGTCTCGTCGACCCCTCCCGAGGCTCTCCTCCGTGTGCCACCGTCCGACCCCCGCGGGCGGCGACCGTGCATAACCACGGCTAGCCCCCGTGAAGTGATGCGGGCGGGAGCTTGCATCCGCCTCGGCCGTCATGGTACACAGGCCCTGTCCCTGCGCTGTCCGTGATGCCGGGGGGAAGTTTCAACCTCGTAAACATAACGGGAGCTGTGACAGAGGGTGGTGCGCAAGCCCCTCCTGAAGGGGAAGCCTGAAGCCCTCCAACTAACGGCGCCCACCTGGTCATACCAGGTTCGAAACACCGTCGGCACACGGCAGAGGCGGGGATTTGACTCTCTCGCCACCCGCCCCCTATACTGCGGAAATGCATGACATTTGGCTGATTCTGGACACCGCGCTCGCGATCTTCGCGGTGGTTCTAGGGTTTTTCCTCCACAAGCTGATCACCGACCGGAGGCTGGGTGACGCGGCGAGTCGCGCCGAGCGCGTCGTCCGCGACGCCGAGCGCGACGCCGAGGCCCGCCGGAAGACCGCCGACCTCGAGGTCAAGGAGAACGCGCTCCGGGCGCGCGCGGCCCTCGAGGAAGAGACGCGCCGCCGCGAGCGCGAGTTCCAGCAGATCGAGCAGCGCATCGTCAGCAAGGAGGAGGAGCTCGCGCGCAAGCTCGACCAGCTCGACCGGCGGATGAACGACCTCGCCACGAGGGACCGCGACCTCGGCGCCCGCGACAAGGCGATCGCCGAGAAGGAGGGCCGGCTCGCCTCGGCGATGGAGGAGCAGCGGCGCAAGCTCGAGACGATCGCCGGGCTCACCGCCGAGGAGGCCAAGCGCCAGCTCCTGGGACAGATGGAGCAGGAGGCGCGCCGCGAGGCGCAGCTCCTCGCCATGCGGCTCGAGGAGGAAGCGCGCGAGACCGCCCACGTGAAGGCGAAAGAGGTCCTCGCCACGACGATCCAGCGCCTCGCTCCCGACTACACGGTGGAGACGGCCGTCTCGGTGGTGGACCTGCCCTCCGACGACATGAAAGGGCGCATCATCGGCCGCGAGGGGCGCAACATCCGCGCCCTCGAGCAGCACACCGGCGTCGACCTCATCGTGGACGACACGCCGGAAGCGGTCCTGATCTCGGCGTTCGACCCCTACCGGCGCGAGATCGCGCGGCGCGCGCTGCAGATCCTCATCGCCGACGGCCGGATCCACCCGGCGCGCATCGAGGAGGTCGTCGAGAAGGTCAAGAAGGAGATGGAGCAGCACCTCAAGGAAGAGGGCGAGAAGGCGTGCTTCGAGGTGGGCGTGCACGGCCTGCACGCCGAGCTCGTGAAGCTCGTCGGGCGGCTGAAGTTCCGCACCTCCTACGGCCAGAACTGTCTCCAGCACTCGAAGGAGGTCGCCTGGCTCGCCGGGATGATGGCGGCCGAGATCCGAGCCGACGTCAAGCTCGCCAAGCGCATGGGGCTCCTCCACGACATCGGCAAGGCGCTCACCCACGAGCAGGAGGGGAGCCACCCGGAGCTCTCGCTCCAGGTGTTGACCAGGTACAACGAGTCGCCGAAGGTGATCAACGCGGCGCTCTGCGGCCACGAGAACGTCGAGCCCGAGACGATCGAGGCGGTGCTGGTCGAGGCCGCCGACGGCATCTCGGCGGCGCGTCCGGGCGCGCGGCGCGACGTGCTCGAGTCGTACAT
>JBBTPF010000312.1:0-4435 GCA_038066295.1 Candidatus Methylomirabilota bacterium
CCCCCCCACCGCTCGGAAGCGCCCCGGGACACCCGGGGCGCTCCTCGTTCTCAGTTATTCCGACGCGCGCTTGGCCGGCTGACGCAGCCGGCCTAGCAAAATAAGGCGCTCGCCCCATTCGCCTGAGGCGTCCGACGGGGACAATCGCCTCGACCGCGATGGACGACGTCTGGATCCCGAGCGCCTGCAGTCTCTGCTACAACCAGTGCGGCATCCGCGTCCACCGCCGGGACGGCGTGGTCGTGAAGATCGAAGGCAACCCCGAGAGCCCGCTCGGGCAGGGGCGGCTCTGCGCCAAGGGCCTCGCCGGCATCATGCTCCTCTATGACCCGCACCGGGTGAACGTCCCCCTCAAGCGCACGAACCCGGTGAAGGGCATCCACGAGGATCCCGGCTGGGTCGAGATCACGTGGGATGAAGCGCTCGAGATCGTCACCGAGAAGCTCCGCAAGGTGCGCGCGGAGGACCCGCGGAAGCTCGCGATGTGCGGGGGGATCCCCTCGCTGGCGCCGCTCACGTTCGGCATGGGGATCTTCATGCCGGCCTTCGGCTCCTCCAACGTCTTCCTCTCGAACGGCAACCAGTGCGGGAACGCCGAGCACCTGCTGGCGGCGACGCTCCACGCCGCGCTGACGACGAATCCCGACCTCGAGCGTACGAACTACCTCCTGGTCTTCGGCTCGCACTGCGGGACCGCCGCCTACTACGCGCTCACCACGATGGCGCAGCGGATGGCCGACGCGCGGGCGCGCGGGATGAAGCTCGTGGTCGTGGACCCGATGCTGAACGCGAGCGCCGAGAAGGCTGACGAGTGGCTGCCGATCCGCCCCGGCACCGACGGGGCGCTCGCGCTCGCGATGCTCCACGTGCTGCTGAACGAGCTGGGGATCTTCGATGCCGCGTACCTCCGCGAGCACACGAACGGGCCCTATCTGATCGGCGACGACGGCCGCTACGTCCGCGAGCGAGGGAGCGGCAAGCCGCTGATCTGGGATTCCCACGACGGGAAGGCCAAGGCCTTCGACGACGCGACGCTCCGCGAGCCCGCGCTCGAGGGGGGCGCCCGCGTCGCCGGCGAGGCGTGCCGGCCGGCGTTCGAGCTGCTGCGCGAGCAGGTGAAACCCTGGACGCCGGAGCGGGCGGCGGACATCACGACGATCCCGGCGGCGACGATCCGGAGCGTGGCGCGCGAGTTCGGCGAGGCGGCGCGGATCGGGAGCACGATCGCGATCGACGGCAAGACCCTGCCCTACCGCCCGGCCTCGCTCGTCTACTTCAAGGGCGCGCACGGCCACAACCACGCCTGGCTCACCTCGCTCGCGATCGAGCTGCTCTGCGAGGTGGTGGGCGCGAGCAACGTGCCGGGCGGGCTGCTCGGCTGCAACCCGGTCTGCTACGGCCACCCGGAGACGCAGCTCCCGCGCTGGGTGCCGAAGGCCGACCGCGACGGGCTCCTGCTCCCGGGGCTCTGGTTCGGCGCGAGCGAGCCCGGCTTCTCGGGCGCGCTCTACCCGCCGCCCGAGCCGCGCTCGCCCCAGTGGCTGCATCTGCAAGATCTGCTGCCGACGGCGCTCACGAGCCACCTGCCGATTCTGACGATTCCGGACCCCGAGCGCTTCGGCATCCCCTACACGCCCGAGGTGCTCATCAACTACGGCTCGAACCTCCTGATGAGCGTCGGCCACCCGGCAACGACGGCGAAGGCGCTCGAGCGCCTCTACATCATCTCCTTCAATCTCTTCCTCGACGAGACGACGGCCTTCGCGGACGTCGTCCTCCCCGACACGTGCTACCTCGAGCGCCTGGACCCGTCGCCGAACAACCACATCCACCACTTCCCGGTGGGCACGGGCGAGTGGGGCTGGCAGATCCGCCAGCCGGCGGTCGAGCCGCTCGGCCAGCGCCGCCACTTCTCCGAGGTCCTGCTCGAGATCGGCGAGCGCCTCGGGATGGTCGGCGACATGTACTCGGTGCTGAACCACTACTACGCGCTCAAGCCCCCGTACCGCCTCGACCGCAGCGGGCGCTACACGTGGGAGGAGATCGGCGACCGGATCTACAAGCACTACTTCGGCGCCTCGCGCGGGCTCGCGTGGTTCAAGGAACACGGGGTGCTCCGCTGGCCGAAGCAGGTCGAGGAGCCGTACTGGAAGCCCTTCATCCAGGCGCGCGTGCCGATCTACTTCGAGTGGATGCTGGAGCTCGGCGAGCGCGTCGCCTCGATCGCGAAGGCGCTCGGCCTCGACGAGCTGGACGTCGCCGAGTTCCAGCCGCTCCCCGACTGGAAGCCGTGCGCGGCGCTCGAGACGCGGCGGCCGGGGTACGACCTCCAGGCGATCTACTACCGCGTCGCCTGGCACACGTTCTCGCTCACCTACGAGAACCCCTGGCTCGACGAGATCTCGACCGAGAGCGAGCCCTGGAGCTACTACGTCTCGATCAACGCCGCGACCGCGCGCGCCCGCTCCATCGAGGACGGCGACCTGGTCTGGGTCGAGTCGGCGGGCGCCGGCCGCGTGAAGGGCCGGGCGCGGTGCGTGGAAGGCGTCCATCCCGAGGTCGTCGGCATCGCCAACAACGGCGGCCACTGGGCGCCGGGCATGCCCGTGGCGCGCGGCAAGGGCGTGTTCTTCGAGGAGCTGCTGCCGCTCAACTGGAAGGCGCTCGACCCGGTGAGCGCGACCATGGACTGCGACGCGCGCGTGCGCGTGTACAAGGCCTGAGCGGATGCCGCGCTGGGGCATGGTGATCGACCTCAAGCGCTGCTTCGGCTGCTACGGCTGCCAGGTCGCCTGCAAGGCCGAGCACGTCACGCGACCCGGGATCATGTGGGCGCGCGTGCTCAAGTCCGAGACGGGGACCTTTCCGAACGTGCGCCGCCTCTCGCTCCCCGTCCTCTGCATGCAGTGCCGCGAGCCCGCGTGCCTGCCCGTCTGCCCGACCGGCGCGACCGCGCAGCGTCCGGACGGGATCGTCACCGTCGATCGCGCGCTCTGCATCGGCTGCCGCTACTGCATGCAGGCCTGCCCCTACGGCGCGCGCTACTTCAACGACGGCGACGGCGCGTACTTCGGCAAGACGCCGACGCCGTACGAGCGGGCCGGCGCGGGCGAGCACGCGGACGGCGTCGTCGAGAAGTGCGACTTCTGCATCGAGCGCGTGGAGCGCGGGCTCGAGCCGGCCTGCGTCGCCAACTGCATGACCCGGGCGCGCGTCTTCGGCGACCTCTCCGACGCCGAGAGCGAGGTCTCGCGGCTGGTGCGCGCCAAGGGCGGGTTCCAGCTCAATCCCGAGTTCGGGACGGATCCATGCGTCTACTACCTGCCGCCATGAGCGACGCGGCGCTCGCGAGGGGACCAGCGGTGAGCGGCCAGGACGTCTGGGGCTGGAAGGTCGCGGTCTATCTCTTCGTCTCGGGGATGGGGGCGGGCGTCTACGCCGTCGGCGCCGGCGCCGAGCGCCTGGGCGCGCTCGATCTCGCGCGGTTCGCGCTGCCGCTCGGGCCCCTGCTCGTCGGCCCCGCCACGCTCTTCCTCATCGGCGATCTCGGCCGCCCCGGCGGCTTCCTGCGCGCCGGCCGGCGCCCCGGCACCTCGTGGATCTCGCGCGGCGTGGTCGTCCTCACGGCGTTCCTCGCCGCGAGCGTCCTGCACGCGGCGTGCGCGCTCCTCGACGGCCCCGCCGCCGCGCGCCTCGCGCTCTCGATCGCCGGCGGCGCGCTCGCGCTGCTCACGATGGCGTACACGGGGCTCCTCCTCGGCGCCGTGCGGCCGATCCCGTTCTGGACGACGCCGGTGCTGCCGCTGCTGTTCGTCGTCTCCTCGCTCTCGACGGGCGCCATGGCGGCCGACCTCGTGGCGGCGCTCGCCGGCCGCTCGGGACGCGTGCTCGCCGCGCTGCGAGCCGCGGACCTCGCGCTCCTCGCGATCGAGGCCGGCGTGCTCGCGCTCTACCTCGGCCTCGGCCACGCGACGGTCGCGTCGCGCGCGGCGACGGCGCTGGTCGTCCGCGGCGAGCTGGCTTCCCGCTTCTGGGGCGGCGTCGTGGCGGCCGGGCTCGCGGCGCCGTTCGCGATCCAGCTCGGCGAGGTGACGGGCGCGCTGCCGGGCGGCGCGTGGACGCTGCTGTCGAGCGCGTGCGGGCTCGCCGGCGGCCTCGCGCTCCGCCAGGTGGTGGTCGCGGGCGGGGTGAAGAGCCCCCTCGCGGCGGCGGGGATGCTCTTCACGCTGCCGAGACACCCCCGCGCCTGGCAGGCGTGAGAAGGCCGACCATCGACCGGTGAGAACCGTCACCGTCAACCTCGTGGGCGTGATGGAGCCGGGCCTGCCCCGGAAGCTCGTGCTGGAGCTCGATGAGGAGGCGACGGTACGCGCCCTCGTCGAGGAGGTGGGCCGGCGTGGCGAGGTCCGGGTCCCCGATGCCAAAGGAGATGACG
>JBBTPF010000313.1:0-12600 GCA_038066295.1 Candidatus Methylomirabilota bacterium
AACGGCTTCACGCGCGTGGTCGTCGGCCTCTCCGGCGGGATCGACTCCTCGCTCGTCGCGGCGCTCGCGGTCGCGGCGCTCGGCCGGGAGAACGTCGCGGGCGTGACGATGCCGTCGCCGTACACGTCGGCCGGCACGCGCCGGGACGGAGAACGCCTCGCGACGAACCTCGGGATCGAGTTCCTGACGGTGCCGATCACGGGCGTCTTCGCCGCGTACAAGACGTCGCTCGCGGAGGCGTTCAAGGGGCTCGGCGAGGACGTCACCGAGGAGAACGTCCAGGCGCGCATCCGCGGCAACCTCCTCATGGCGCTCTCGAACAAGTTCGGCTGGCTCGTGCTCACCACCGGCAACAAGAGCGAGTACAGCGTCGGCTACACGACGCTCTACGGCGACATGGCGGGCGGTTTCGCGGTGATCAAGGACGTGCCAAAGATGCTCGTGTACGAGGTCGCCCGGAAGGTCAACGAGCTCGCGGGACGCGAGGTGATCCCGGCGAGCGTCTTCGAGCGAGCGCCCTCGGCGGAGCTCCGCCCCGACCAGACCGACCAGGACACGCTGCCGCCCTACGCCGAGCTGGACCCGATCCTCGAGGGGTACGTGGAGGAGGACCGCGGCGTCAACGACCTCATCGCGCGCGGGTTCGAGGCGGACATCGTCCGTCGCGTGGTCGCCATGGTGGACCGGAACGAGTACAAGCGCCGCCAGGCGCCCATCGGCGTCAAGATCACGCCGCGCGCCTTCGGGCGCGACTGGCGCCTGCCGATCGTCAACCGCTTCCGCGAGCGCTGACTCGCTGGAATGAATTCGGGACGGCTTGCCCCGCTGTCTCCACCTATTCTTCAGGTGCTGGACGAGCGTGCTCTGCTATCTGAAGAACGGAATTCAGGATCTCGTGAACTTCTCGGTCGATCTCGTCTCTCTTAACAAAGCGAGCCAGCACGTGATAGTCGGTTTTGCGGAGAAGGTTTGGGAGGCCGAGCCTCTTGAAGAATGAATCGAACAGCGGCTGAAGGAACTCATCAGATACCTTTAAATCGGCTGTCCAGGGTGAGCCCTTTCCGAGGGTCCTCAGAGCGCTCTCGATTTCCTGAATCGATTCATCCATGGTCTTGATCCAAGGTTCTGCGAAGAGGGGACCTCCTTCGCGCTCCCGACCGGTCGCTTCCGCCCACGCACGAAGCACGTCCGCTCGGCAGAGATAGTTCTCGATTTCGCGTCTCGTCCACATCCGCTCTCGTAGCTCGGCGCGGTCTTGAAGCGCCTGATCGATGTGATCGAACAGCGCGAACCCGAGCAGATCGCCCTTCGCTTCCCGCAATCCGTAGAAGTGATCGCGCGCTCTGTTCGGTCTGTTCTGCACATAGTGCACGAAGGGACGCTCGAGCTTGCTACGCACGGGATGCTCGAGCGTCTCCGCGAAGGCCCGCAGTATCGCAAGGTCGGTTGCGCCTTCCAGGTAGAGCACCCAACCCGTTTGCTCTGCCTGGTAGTACTGATCGAAGCCGATGTCCTTGAGCGACTTGAGGAGCTGGCTTCCGCGATCATCGATTCGATGCGGCTTGCCAAGGAAGGCAACGACGACGTCGCGATCTGCGGCCTCATTCAGAATCACCTCGGAATGACTGGCGGCAATAACTTGACTGTTCTGTTCCTGTGCCATTGTCGAAAGGAGTTCATAGATGTGCCGCTGGCGCAGAATTTCCAGATGAGCGTCCGGCTCATCGAGGAGCAGCACGGTTCTCGGATTGTTGGTCAAGTGGGCGAGCAGAAGAAGCGTCTGTTGAAGACCGCCGCCGGCTGAGGAAAGATCGAGACGCGTCCCGGAGGGATCCCGGTAGGTCATTTCGATCTCGCCGCGCTCCTGGATATATCGTGGCTCGTCCAGGCTGACACCGAACAGGCCCTGGATCCTCCGGCAGACGTCTTCCCAGCGGCCACGGCCGTGCTCCGATGTCGAGATCTGGTAACAAAGGTTCCGCAGGACTTCGGCGGTGCGTCCTTCGCCGAGCCGAACATTTATCGCGCCCGGATCGAGTCGTGTTTCACTCGCGGTCAGTCCTGACATAGGTGGCAAGAACGCCATGCGAACCGCCGAGGCCGCGTCCGGAATCTGCATCCGCTCCGGATTATTGCTCTCTGACGTGCGCAGCGGGCGACAGTAGAACGATTCCTCGTTGGCGTAGTCAAACTCGAGCCCACACATCCAGGCTCTTCCTTCGGTCACGCCCTCGACAACGACGTCCACGCGGATGTTCCTGGTGTGCGGCTTGCCACCGATGTTCTGAACGTCACGTACGTGCAGGCCTCGCCACAGCAGGTTGGCGTCCGGCACGGGGACGGCGATGAGGTCGCGACGGTTGATCGTTACACCGGGACGCTTCTCGGGTGTCTTGCCGCGGCGCTTTTCGAGCCATTTCTTCAGGCCGATTTCCCAGAGCGCGAGAGCCTGCAGTGCCGTTGTCTTGCCCGAATTGTTCGGGCCGATGAACACAACGGGGTTGCCCAGCTCGATCTCGACCTGCTCGAAGCGCTTGAAGTTTCTAATAGTCAGTTTGGTCAGCATGTTCCCACTTCCGAGCCTTCCGGGCTGTCGTGCGGTTCACCGGTCTTGCATGAGCTCTCTAGCGCTGAGAACCGTCCCGGTCAATCGGTTTCTGGCGGTGAGACAGCATTGGCTAGCCGGCCACGCCTTCCATCTGGAGCGCGTAGAGGCGGCGGTAGATGCCGTCGCGCGCGAGCAGCTCGTCGTGGCGGCCGACCTCCGCGATGCGGCCGTCGTGGACGACGACGATGCGGGCGGCGCGCCGCACGGTCGCCAGGCGATGGGCGATGACGAGCACCGTCCGGCCGCGCATGAGGTCCGCGAGCGCCTGCTGGACCATGAACTCGCTCTCGGCGTCGAGGTCCGAGGTCGCCTCGTCGAGGATGAGGATGGGCGGGTCCTTGAGGAAGGCGCGCGCGATGGCGATGCGCTGCCGCTGGCCGCCGGAGAGCCGCACGCCCCGCTCGCCCACGAGCGTCTCGTAGCCGTCGGGGCAGGCCAGGATGAACTCGTGGGCGTGGGCCTGGCGGGCCGCGCGCGCGACCTCGTCGGCCGAGGCGTCGGGCCGGCCGTAGGCGATGTTGTAGCGGATCGTGTCGCTGAAGAGGAAGTTCTCCTGGGTGACGATGCCCATCTGCGCGCGGAGCGAGGCCTGCGTCACGTCGCGGAGGTCGTGGCCGTCGATCGTGATCCGCCCGGCGGCGACGTCGTGGAAGCGGGGCAGGAGGTCCATCAGCGTGGTCTTGCCGGCGCCCGACATGCCGACGAACGCCACCACCTCGCCCTTCCGGATCTCGAGCGAGATCTCCTTGAGCGTCAATTCTTCAGCGTCCGCGTAGCGGAAGTCCACGTCCTCGAAGCGGAGGGCGCGGTTGAAGGTCGGAAGGCGCACGGCGCCCGGGCGGTCGGCGATCGCCGGCGGCATGTCGAGGATGTGGAACACGCGCTCGACCGACGCGGTGGACTGCTGGACGACGTTGAGCGAGCGCGACAGGCGGCGCACCGGGCCGTAGAGCATGAGCGCCGCCGCCGTGAACGAAAACAGCGTGCCCGGCGTCATGTGCCCGCCGATGACCTGGAGGCCGCCGTACCAGAGCGCCGCCATGATGCCGAACGCGCCGGCGATCTCCATGAGCGGCTCGGTGATCTCGTCGGCCCGCACGTTCTTCAGCGAGAGATCCACGAGCCGCCGGTTGAGGGCGTCGAACCGCTCCTGCTCGTGCCGCTCGCGTCCGAACGCCTTGACGATCTTCGTCCCGCTGAAGGACTCGTGGAGGAGGACCGCGAGCTGGGCGATCCGCTCCTGCGTGCGCTTGTTGATCTTGTAGAGCCGCCGGCCGATGATCCGCACGATGAGCGCGATGAACGGGATGGCGACGAGCGCGGTGAGGGTCAGCGCCCACTCGCGCGCGATCATGACGACGAAGAGCGCGGCGATCGTGCCGGCCTGGCGCACGGCCATCACGAGCACGCCGGACGAGAGCCGGGCGAGACGGCTGACGTCGTTCATGATGCGCGACATCAGGTCGGCGGAGTGCACGTCGGAGAAGAAGGAGAGCGGCTGCGCCTGGATGTGCGCGTAGAGCTCGCGACGGAGCTGCGCGACGACGCGCTCGCCGACGGCGGCCATGAGGTACGACTGGAGATAGCGGGCGACGCCCTTGACCACGTAGACGCCGAGGAGGGCGAGCGGGATCAGCTGGAGCATGCGCGTGTCGCGCCGGATGAAGATGTCGTCCATCACCGGCTTGACGAGCCACGCGGTGAGGCCTTCCATCGCGGAGACGACGAGGGCCAGGAGCGAGCCCAGGACCAGCGTGGGAAGGTGCGGGCGGAGGTAGGGGAAGAGACGGCGGTAGGGGCCGACCACCCGGATCACGGTCAGGGCCGTGCCTCGAGGAGGCGCCGGTACAGCGTCTCGGTCGCGTCGAGCTTGGCGCGCGTCGAGAACCTGGCCTCCACGAGCCTCCGTCCCGCGCGCGCCGTCGCGTCCCGGAACGCGCGGTCGTCCGCCATCCGGAGCATCGCGCGGGCGAGCGCCGGCACGTCGCGGGGCGGGAAGAGCAGGCCCGTCTCGCCGTCGAGCACCAGCTCGGGGTTGCCCTCGAGGTCGCTCGCGATCGCCGCGGTCTCGACGGCGAGCGCCTCGCGGAGCGTGCCCGTGATGCCGAGCCCGGCGTACGAGGCGTCCACGCAGCAGTCGCTGCCCGCGAGGATCTCCGGGATGTCCTCCCGGTAGCCGAGGACGTGCACCCGGTCCTCGATCCCGCGCGCCCGGGCGCGGTCGTGGAGGATCCGCGGGCCGCGCGCGCCGACGACGAGGAGCCGCGCGTGCGGCGCCCGCGCCGCGACGGAGGCGAGCGCGTCGATCGTGTCGTCGTTGCCCTTCCAGCTCCGCACGCCGATCTGGGTGAAGAGGAAGTGGTCGGGAGTGAGCCCGAGCTCGCGGCGGATCCCCCCGCCGTCCACCTTCGGGGTGAAGCGGTCGGTGTCCGTGCCGGAGTAGATGACGTGGATCTTCCCGGCCGGCACGCCCTGGGCGACGAGGCCGCGCTTGATGGACTCGCACACCGCGACGATCGCCGTCACGCGGCGGGTCGTGTAGCCGAGGCGGTTGAACGGGTCCAGCGGGAAGCTGACGCCGCGGTTCAGGACGAGGACCGGGATCTTCGTGACGAGCCCGGCGATCATCGCGAGCGTCCGGGCCTTGCCCTTCTGGGCGTGGACCACCTGGATCCGGTGCGTCCTGAGGATGCGCACGAGCCGCGTGACCGAGCCGAGGTCCACCTCCGACTTCATCGGCAGGGCGTAGTGGGGGATGGACGCCTCGCGCAGCTTCGTGGCCCACGTCTCGCTCGGGCGGGTGGCGACGACGACCTCGTGGCCGCGGCCCGTGAGCCCCGCCGTCAGCTCGCGGAGCTGGATCGCGGCGCCGGTGAAGTAGTCGTCCTTGGGATAGACCTGGAGTATTCGGAGCGGCGCTCCCATCAACTTCCGAAGAAGTCCCGCACGGCGGCGGCGACCGCGTCGATCTCCGCCTCGGTGTGGTTCGCCGACATCGGCAGCGTCAGGATGTCCTCGACGAGCCGCTCGGTCCGCGGGAGCGCGGGCGGAGCGAACCGCTCCACCGCGGGCTGGCGGTGCGTCGGCACGGGGTAGTGGATGCCCGTCTGGATCCCGCGCGATTTCAGGAATTCGGCGAGCTCCCGGCGGCGCGGCGTCGCCACGACGTAGAGGTGGTAGACGTGCCGCGCGTGCTCGCGCTCGGCGGGCAGCGCGAGCGGCACTCCCGCCAGGCCCGCCGCGTACCGCGCGGCGAGCGCGCGGCGCCTGTCGTTCATCCGGTCGAGCCGGCGCAGGAGCACGCGCAGCGCCGCGGCCTGCAGCTCGTTGAAGCGGAGGTTGAAGCCGACCTCGGCGTGCACGTCCTTGTTGAGCCGGCCGTGGTCGCGGATCCGGCGGCAGCGCGCCGCGACCTCGTCGTCGCTCGTCGCGACGCAGCCGCCGTCGCCCATCGCCGGAAGGTTCTTCGACGGGTAGAAGGAGAAGGCGGCGGCGCGCCCGAAGGAGCCGACCGTGCGGCCGTCCCAGGCGGCGCCCTGCGCCTGCGCGCAGTCCTCGAGCATCCAGAGGCCGAAGCGCGCCGCGAGGTCCTGGATCGCGGGGAGATCGACGGGCTGCCGGTAGAGGTGCACGGGCACGATGCCGGCCGTCTTCGGCGTCACCTTCGCCGCCGCGTCCTTCGGATCGAGCGTGTACCAGTCGTCCGCGTCCACGAACACGGGCGTGGCGCCGGCGAAGCACAGGGCCTCGACCGTCGGGAACGCGGTGTGCGAGGGCACGAGGATCTCGTCGCCCGGCCGGACGCCGAGGGCGCGGAAGGTCATCCAGAGCGCGGCGGTCGCCGAGCTGGTGAGGACGGCGTGCTTCGTGCCGGTATGCCTCGCCAGCTCGGTCTCGAGCTCGCGGCACTGCGGGCCGAGGATGTACTGGCGCGAGTCGATGGCGGCCAGCACGGCCTGCTTGATCTCGTCGTCGATCGGGGGCCGGGAGAGGGGGATGGGGGAGAGGGGGATGGGGGAGAGGGGAACGGGGGTGGTCACGAGCTCGCTCCTGACAGGCGATCGTAGCGACCGCGGTAGTAGACCAGTGGCTCGCCGGACCCGAGGTGGGCGTGCTCGACGCGCCCGACGAGAATCGTGTGGTCGCCCTCGACGTGCGTGCTGACCGTGACGCACTCGAGCCGGGCCAGCGCATCGTCGAGGAGCGGCAGCCCGAGCGGGCTCAGGCGGTGCGGCACGCCGTCGAACTTGTCGAGGCGGGTCGTCGCGAACCGGCGCGACACCGCCTCCTGGTCGGCGCGCAGGACGTTCACGGCGAACCGCCCGCGCTCGAGGAGCGCCGGGTGGCTCTGCGATTTGTGGTCCACGCAGACGAGGACGAGGGGCGGATCCAGCGACACGGACGCGAACGCGCTCGCCGTGAAGCCCGTCGGGCGCCCGTCACCATCGTACGTGGAGACGACCGTGACACCGGTGGCGAAGTGGCCGAGGGCGCGCCGGAATTCGTCGGCGGAAATCACCGTACTTATGTAGCAGGTCGGCGCCGGAATTGCAATGTTTCGCGCATAGATAGGCGAGGACTTTACCCTGGTGATATAGTCCTGGTGGATATGGTGAACGAAGACAAGGTGCTCGACGTGCTCCGCGGGGTGCGAGACCCCGAGCGGCAGCAAGACATCGTCACGCTCGGGCTCGTCAGAGATCTCACGATCACCGACTCGGAAGTCGCCTTCACGCTGGCCTTCACGAACCAGTCCCCGCAGTCGAGGGCGGCGATGCACGGCATGGCCTCGCGCCTGGTCGGCCAGCTCCCCGGCGTCGCGAAGGTGAGGGTCGCGATGGGCGGCGCGGCGCAGCCCGCGCAGCCGGCTCAGCAGCCGCACGCGCACGGCGGGGCCCCGGCGCGCGCGGAGGACCTCATTCCCGAGGTGCGCCACACCATCGCGGTCTCGTCGGGCAAGGGCGGCGTCGGCAAGTCCACCGTCGCCGTGAACCTCGCGGTCGCGCTGCGCCAGGGCGGCGCGTCCGTCGGGATCGTCGACTCCGACGTGTACGGGCCGGACGTGCCGATGATGCTCGGCTCGCGCGGGCGGCCCGGGATGTTCGACAACAAGATCCTCCCGGTCGAGGCGCACGGGATCAAGATGATGTCCATCGGCCTCCTCGTGAACGACCGGGAGCCGCTCGTCTGGCGCGGCCCGATGATCCACTCGTTCATCCAGCAGATGCTCAAGGACGTCATGTGGGGCGCGCTGGACTACCTGATCTTCGACATGCCGCCCGGCACCGGCGACGCCCAGCTCTCGCTCTCGCAGGTGATTCCGCTCTCCGGCGTCGTCATGGTCACGACGCCCCAGGAGGTCGCGCTCCTCGACGTGCGCAAGGCGATCGGGATGTTCCAGCGGCTGAACGTGCCGATGCTCGGCGTCGTCGAGAACATGAGCTACTTCGTGGCGCCCGACACCGGCGCGCGCTACGCGATCTTCGGCGAGGGCGGGGGGCGGCGCATCGCGGAGGAGTACGGCATCCCGCTCCTGATACAGATCCCGCTCGACCCGGAGACGCGCGCCGGAGGCGACGAGGGCTCGCCGATCACGATCCGGCGTCCCGACTCGCCGCAGGCCGGGGCGTTCCGCGAGCTGGCCGGAGCGGTCCGGGGGCGCCTGGACGACCTCGTCGCGCTCAAGCCGCTGCCGACGATCAGCTGACCGCCCGTGCCGAGCGCGACGTCGGCGCTGATCCTGCCGATCTTCCCGCTGCCCGACGTCACGTTCTTTCCGCACACGCTCCTGCCGCTCCACGTCTTCGAGGCGCGCTACCGCGCGCTGGTCATGGACGCGCTCGCGTTCGACCGCCGCCTCGCCGTCGTCAAGCTCCGGCCCGGCTACGAGGCGACCTACGCCGGCAAGCCGGCCGTGCACGCGGTCGCCGGGGCGGGGGCGATCGTCAGCTGGGAGCGGCTCGCGACCGGCCGCTACAACCTCCTGCTCAAGGGCGAGGGCCGGATCCGCATCGCGAGCGAGAAGCCGAGCGACACGCTCTACCGGATCGTCACGGCCCACCGCCTCGAGGACACGCCGCCGAAGGACGACGCCTCGGCGGCGCTCGCCCGCATCCGCGGGGCCTGCAGCCGGCTGCTCCGGGCGCTCGCGCGCCCGGCCGACCTCCTCGACACGGCGCTCGCCGAGGGCCAGCCGCCCGGGGCGATCGCCGACCGGATCGCCTCCGCCGTGCTCCCCGACGCCGAGCTGCGGCAGCAGCTGCTCGAGACCCTCGACGTGACGCGCCGGCTCGACCGCCTCGCCGCCGCGCTCGAAGACCTCGTCAGAGACCTGTTGCGGGGACGCGAATGATCGCCCGCGTGGTGGTCGCGCTGCTGCTCGTCGCGCTCGCGGTATCGGCGGCGGACGCGCGGCAGTGGTCGTGGCTCGGCGTGCGCATCCGCGATCTCTCCGAGCGGGAGATGGAGGAGATCGCGGTCAAGCACGGGATCCGCGAGGGCTTCGGCGTCGTGATCGTCGAGGTGATCGAGGGGGCGCCCGCTGCGAGCGCCGGGCTCAAGGCCGGGGACATCGTGGTCGCCGTCGACGACCGGCCGGTGACCGAGACGCGGCTCCTCCAGCGCCTCATCGCCGCGGCGTCCGCCGAGACGGAGACGCGGCTGACGGTGCTGCGCGCCGAGGGGCGGCGGCGCGTCGCCGTGAAGCTCGGCGCCATGCCGCGGGCGGTCGTCGGGGAGCGGATCGCCGCCGAGTTCGGCTTCATCGTGCGCGAGTCGGAGGGCCCGGGGGCGGCCCCGCCCTCGATCGCGGTCGTGATCCGGGGGAGTTCCGCGGAGCAGGCCGGGCTCGAGGCCGGGGACGTGATCCTGCAGGTCAACGAGCAGGCGGTCGTGTCGCGGGAGGCCGCCCGCGAGGCCCTGGCCGACGCGGTCCCGGAGCGGCCGCTCCGGCTCACCGTGCGGCGCGGTACCAGCCACCTTTCGGTCACGCTCCGCACGCCGTGACCTACCCTTGACAGCCTCCCCCCGGTCGCATAGCTTGATGCGGGTCCGACCAGCAGTCCGCGTGTGCAGACTCCGGGGGGCATCCGGAGGTTCTTCATCGTTCACCACAGGAGCAGCGTGAGAGGAGACGACGCATGACCAACCAGCAGACGACACCCGAAGCGCCGCGCCGCAGGTTCCTCAAGGGTGCGGCGGCCGCCGGCGCGGCGGCGCTCGCCTTCCCCATGGTCGCCAGGGCGCAGGGGCCGATCTCGATGCGCTGGCAGAGCACCTGGCCGTCCAAGGACATCTTCCACGAGTATGCGAACGACTTCGCGAAGAAGGTCAACGACATGACCGGTGGCGACCTCAAGATCGAGGTGCTGCCCGCGGGCGCGGTGGTGCCGGCCTTCGGCCTGCTCGACGCCGTGTCGAAGGGCACGCTCGACGGTGGCCACGGCGTGTTCGTCTACCACTATGGCAAGCAGACGGCGGTCGCGCTCTGGGGATCGGGGCCGGCCTACGGGATGGACGCCAACATGCTGCTCGCCTGGCACAAGTACGGCGGCGGCAAGCAGTTCCTCAGCAGGCTCTATGCCTCCATCGGCGCCAACGTCGTCTCCTTCCCCTACGGCCCGATGCCGACTCAGGCCCTCGGCTGGTTCAAGAAGCCGGTCACCAAGGCCGACGACTTCAAGGGGCTCAAGTTCCGCACCGTCGGCATCTCGATCGACCTGTTCCAGGGCCTGGGGGCCGCGGTGAACGCGCTGCCCGGCGGCGAGATCGTGCCGGCGATGGACCGGGGGCTCCTCGACGCTGCCGAGTTCAACAACGCGTCCTCCGACCGCCTCCTCGGCTTCGCCGACGTGTCCAAGGTGTGCATGCTGCAGAGCTACCACCAGAACGCTGAAAGCTTCGAGATCACGTTCAACAAGACGAAGTACGACGCGCTGCCGGACAAGATGAAGGTGATCATCGAGAACGCGGTGGAGGCGGCCTCGTCCGACATGTCGTGGAAGGCCGTCGACCGGTACTCGAAGGACTACGTCGAGTTGCAGACCAAGGACAAGGTCCGGTTCTACAAGACCCCGGACTCCGTCCTCCAGCGGCAGCTCGAGATCTACGACCAGGTGGCGGCCAAGAAGTCGAGCGAGAACCCGCTGTTCAAGGAGATCGTCGAGTCGCAGAAGGCCTTCGCCGCGCGTACGGTGAAGTGGGACATGGACAGCAACGTCGGCCGCCGTATGGCCTACAATCACTATTTTGCCCGGCCGGCCGCCAAGAAGAGCTAGCCGGTCCGCGACCCCGTCCGGGCAGGCCAGCCGTCCGGCGCGCGCCGGATGGCTGGCCCGTTTTCTCCCCCGATGAACGCCCGGCGTCTGCTCAGCGCCATCGACCGCGTCAGCTACTGGTCGGGCAAGGCCTTCGCGTGGCTCATCGTGGCGCTGACCTTCGTGGTCGCCGTCGAGGTCTTCAAGCGCTACATCCTGAACGCGCCGACGGCCTGGATCTTCGACTTCAACAACATGCTGTACGGCACGCTGTTCATGATGTGCGGGGCCTACACGCTGGCGGCGGGCGGGCACGTGCGCGCCGACTTCGTCTACATCTACATGAAGCCGCGCGGGCAGGCGGCGCTCGACCTGGCGCTGTACCTCCTGTTCTTCATCCCGGGCATCCTGGGGCTCATCTACGCGGGGTACGACTACGCCGCCCTTTCCTGGCGCATCGGGGAGCACTCGACGGTGACCGCCGAGGGGCCGCCCATCTACCACTTCAAGTCGGTGATCCCGCTCGCGGGCGCGCTGGTGATGCTCCAGGGGCTGGCCGAGATCGTCCGCTGTGGCGTGTGCCTGCGCACCGGCGCCTGGCCCCCGCGGCTCGAGGACGTCGAGGAGATCGACGTCATCGACACCCAGCTCTCGCACAGCGAGTACGTGGACGAAGAGTCGCGTCGCGTCGCGATGGAGGGGGCGCACGCGATCGACGAGGCCGCGCGCCACCGCAGCGTGGTGGACGAGGGCGAGCGGAAGGAACCGTGAGCGATCCTTCTCTCGGCCTGACGATGCTGGCATTGATCGTGGTCGCGATCATGATGGGCTTCCCGACCGCGTTCACGCTGATGGGGCTGGGGATGGTCTTTGGCTACGTCGCGTTCTGGGTCCCGGCCCAGCACTGGTACGCCAACAGGGTCTTCGACCTTATCGTGCAGCGGACGTACGGGGTGATGACGAACGACACCCTGCTCTCGGTTCCGCTGTTCGTGTTCATGGGCTACGTCATGGAGCGGGCCGCGCTGGTCGACCGGATGTTCCACAGCGTGCAGCTCGCGTTCCGGCGCGTGCCCGCGTCGCTGGCGGTGACCACCCTCCTGGTGTGCGCGTTCTGGGGCATCGCCTCCGGCATCGTCGGCGCGGTCGTGGTCCTCATGGGCGTGATCGCGATGCGGCCGATGCTGAAGGCGGGTTACGACGTGCGGCTCGCCGCCGGCGCGATCACGGCGGGCGGGACGCTCGGCATCCTCATCCCGCCGTCGGTCATGCTGATCGTCTACGCGGCGGTGGCCGGCCAGTCCATCGTCAAGCTCTACGCGGCGGCGATGCTGCCGGGCTTCTTTCTGACGTTCCTGTATCTCATCTACATCCTCGGCTGGGCGCTCATCAACCCGAAGATCGCGCCGAAGCTGCCCCCGGACCAGTACCGCGTCGCGGTGCCCGAGTGGCTCCAGCGCCTGGAGCGCGGCCGCTCCCGGAGCGTGGTCCCCGGCCTCGTCGCGGCCGCGGTTCGACCGGGCGTCCTGCGGGGCGCCATCGATCCGGGTGGTCGACCGATCGGCTACCGCGGGGTCGTCAAGAACCTGCTCGCGCTGTCGGTGCCGCTGATGCTGACGGTCGGCACGTTCGGCGCGGCGTGGTGGTACGTGGGCATCTACAACGCCCCCGCGGCGGCGTCGACAGCAGCAGCGTCGTCGCGCTCCCGAGTCTGCTCCGCACCAGACCCATCCTCCT
>JBBTPF010000314.1:0-1897 GCA_038066295.1 Candidatus Methylomirabilota bacterium
CCTTAGCTATCCCTTCGCTAACTTGACGTTTCTACGACTTTGCCGGGGCCCTGGCACGGCCATGCCCATCGCCAGCCTCGACGACGTCGAGCTCTATTACGAGGATACGGGCCAGGGGTTTCCCCTGGTATGGAGTCACGAGTTCGGCGGCGACTACCGCTCCTGGGAGCCCCAGGTCCGCTACTTCGCGCGCCGCTACCGCGTGATCACCTACAACCACCGGGGCTATCCGCCCTCGATCGTGCCGAAGGAGCCCGAGGCCTACTCGCAGGAGCACCTGGTCGAGGACCTCCACCGGCTGCTCCGCCACCTCGGGATCCGCCAGGCCCACGTCGGCGGCTGCTCGATGGGCGCCAACATCGCGCTCAACTTCGGCCTCGCCCACCCGCAGATGGCGAGGAGCCTCGTCATCGTCGGCTGCGGCAGCGGGACCGTCAACCGCGAGCAGTTCCTCCGGGCCCAGCTCGCGACCGCCGACGCGCTCGAGCGCGAGGGCGTCGAGACGCTCGTGCGGAACTTCGACACGCTGCCGACGCGGCGGGCGTTCCGCCACAAGGACCCCCGTGGCTGGCACGAGTTCGTCCGTTACGTGCGCGAGCACGACGCGATCGCGTGCGCGCACCTGATCCGCGGAGTCATCACGAAGCGGAAGACGATCTTCGAGCTCGAGGCGGCGCTCCACGCGCTGCGCGTCCCGACGCTCGTGATGACGGGTGACCAGGACGAGCCGTGCATCGAGCCCGCGCTCTTCATGCGCCAGCACATCCCGAACGCCGGGCTCGCCGTCGTGCCGATGACCGGCCACACGGTCAACATCGAGGAGCCCGCGCTCTTCAACCTCCAGGTGGCCGAGTTCCTCACGGCGGTCGAGAACGGCCGCTGGGGGACGTGGGCGGCCTGAAGAGCACGTAGCCGACGCCGGCGCGCTCGAGCCAGACGCGGCGGATCCCGTCGAGCGGGTACCGGCGCGCCACCTCTCCCGCGGTGGGCGCCGCGGGGTCGTTGACGAGCACGTCCCCGCCCTCGTAGCCCGTGAGCACGAGCAGGTGGCCCGTCGTCGAGGGCGACGCGGCCCCCGGCAGCTCGCCCGCCGTGTAGCGGACGGACGCGATCACCGGCATCCCGCGCTCGAGGCACCACGCCGCCGAGGCCCAGTCGGGGAATCGCAGGAGGTAGCCGGCCAGGCCGCGGCGCGATGCGGCGACGATCGCGGCGGGCCAGACGCCGTAGCGGTCGAGCCCCGGATGGAAGATCTCGCGCGCGAGCGCCGCCAGGTCGACGCGCACGCCCCAGTACGCGAGCACCATCGCCACGCTCGCCGGCGAGCAAATTCTGCGATTGATCGCTTCGTCGGCGCCCATCTGGCTCACCGCGGGCACGGCGAGCCGCACGGCGCCACGGGCGCGCGGGCCGTCGGGTGCGGCGGCCTCGCCGTCCCACGCGGAGAGGCCGACGAGCCAGGGCGCCGCGAAGAGCCGGCGCGGATCGGCGGCGCTCACGCGCAGGCGCACCCGCACGGCGTCCACGGACTCGGGCGCCCTGAACTCATCGATGTCGGCGGTGAGCGCGTCCGCGCGCTCGGTGACGGGCTCGAAGCGCGCCTCCCCGATCGCGGCACCGCCCACCCACGGAGACCATCGGTCCGCGCTCCGCACGGAGACCTCGAACCTGAAGCTGTAGGGGACGCGTGCGAGCGCGCTGAACGCCGGGAGGAGGTGGCGCGGGGGGTGCCGCGGGCGCCATTCCGGAAACTCCAGGACGGCGCTGGCCGCGGCCGCGCCCGGGGTCGGCGCCGGCTCCACGCCCCGTCGGCACGCCGGCGGCACCGCCTCGACAAGCATGCCCTCGGGCCAGCCGGACGCCGCGATGAAAAGGTCAGTGGCCACGGGGGTTCACG
>JBBTPF010000314.1:1907-3121 GCA_038066295.1 Candidatus Methylomirabilota bacterium
GGGGGGGGGGGGGTAGCACTCCCGCCCACGACATCCCCTTGTTCATGTTTGCGCAGACTCGGCTGCGCGTCCCGGCTCTAGACCGGGAACGGGTCCTGCTCGACCTGGGCGCCGCGCGATGCCGCTAGCAGGCTCCGGACGGCGCAGCTGCGAGGTCCGGTGGCGCGTTCTCCATCCACACCTCCTGGATCGGAGTGGGCCCACGACGGCGACGGAGCTTCCTCCGCCTGCCGTACCTCCTCTCTACTCCCGCGCGCGGCACGTCGTCAAGTCCTCCCGCGTAGGCGGGGATCAAGGACATCACGCAGCGCGTCGCCGAGCATGTTGAAGCCGAAGACGACGAGCGAGATCGCGACGCCGGGCCAGATCGCCATCCACGGCGCCTTGTACATGTACGTGCGCCCCGATCCCGAGAGCATCGCACCCCACGAGGGATGCGGCGGTGGCACGCCGTAGCCGAGGAAGGAGAGCGCCGACTCGGCGAGGATGACGCCGCCGAGCGAGATCGTCGCGACGACGACGATCGTCGGCGCCACGTTCGGCAGGATGTGACGGACCATGATCCGCACATGCCCGCTCCCCATGGCGCGGGCGGCCTCGATGTACGGGTTCTCGACCACCGAGAGCGTCGCGCCCCGGATCACGCGCGACGACGCCGCCGCCGTCAGGATCGAGAGCGCGATGATGATGTTGAACATGCCGGGACCGAGGACCGCGAGCAGCGAGAGGATGATGATCAGGTAGGGGAACGACTGCCAGGCATCCACGATCCGCTGCACCACGATGTCGTACCGCCCTCGGAAGTAGCCGCTCGTGATCCCGACCGCCGAGGCCAGGAGGGCGGCAAGGAACACGGTCGAGAACCCGACGGTGACGGAGACGCGCGCGCCGAAGACGATCCGGCTGAAGATGTCGCGGCTCACGTTGTCGGTGCCGAAGAGGAAGCCGGCCCCGGGCGGCTTGAGCTGCGCGCCAGGGATCTGCGCGTCGAACGAGTACGGGGCGATGAGATCGGCGAAGGCGGCCGCGAGCAGGAGCGCCACCACGATCACCGCGCCGGCCGCGCCGAGGGGCTTGCGCCGGCAGAAGCGCCACGTGCCGGTGAGCCATCGGCGCGGCGCGCTCGGGCGCGCGCCACCGATCTCCCAGCGCGCGGCGGGCTCCAGCTCGATCGGCCGGGCCATCCCGCCGCCTCAGTACCGGATGCGGGGATC